>CBFIGW010000006.1:0-48054 GCA_965662155.1 Maribacter sp.
TCTTAGAAGGCTATCAAACCTTTGATGCCATTGGCGCGGTAGTTGTTGGAGGGGTTATCATTATATCCATAAACTTAAAGTATACAACAGAGAGTTTTGAAAATAAAAAAAGGCTTATAACCAAAGCCGGTGTTCTTGCTGGTATAGGCCTGTTTCTAATTTATATGGGACTTATTTTATCGGGGGCCTTGGTTCACAATTCCTTTGAGCAAGATATTACTAGAACGGAATTACTTACCGCTATGTCCTCTTTAGCTTTGGGCAGTTATGGCAATCTTTTGCTTAGCATATTGGTTAGTTTGGCATGTTTCACTACAGCGGTAGGGATTATAACCGGTACTGCTGATTTTATAGCATCTCGCTTTCCAAGTTTTAAAAACGCCTATTTAATTACTGCGATTGTTGGATCTCTACTTGGTGTGATTATGGGACAATTTAATGTTGGCTATATTATAGTTGTAGCTATCCCGGTATTGGCCTTGATTTACCCTGTTACCATTGTACTCATATTTTTAAATGTAGTACCCAACTCCTATGCCAGTCCCAAGGTTTTTAAATGGGTGGTAGCAGTAACTATTTTATTTAGTTTGCCAGATTTTATTCATTACGGATTGGGACCCATGGATATAGGGTTTGGTGGCATACGCGAACTATTTTCGTGGTTGCCATTTATCACCTATGGGTTGGGTTGGGTAATCCCTGCTATTATTGCCTTCTTCATTTCTAATGTACTGGAAAAAAGGTTACTGCTAAAAAGACTCTAGCACCAACACCCAATCGTTACCATCCATGACTTCTCCGGGAGGATTAAAAGAAAGCACCTTTTTATTCTTGAACTTGCCAATAACTTCCAAAGTTCCCGTTTTAGGGTTAAACCAAGAAGCCATAACCTTTGCACCATCAATAACACCCATTTTTACTTGAATCTCCCTTCCGTTATAGGTATATAGCAATGCATAATCATTACCACGCGTGGCTACTATATAATCATATTTGTCATTTTGATTTACCACTAACTCTTGGCTAGGAATCCGCTCTAAAAATGGCTTTGACAATAGTAACTTCTTAAGAAATTGCATTTGCCCGGCGCCTTCTGCATGTAAAGCTTCAGTCCAGTATTCTTTTGCCCCAAAAGCTGGATTCTCGTCTTCAGGCTTATGCATTTGCATCACAGCATTATGCCCATATGTAAACCCAAATCCACCAGCAAAAACCGACCAATAGGCATACCTTCTAACATCATCGGTAGTCCAATAAGGCTCCGACGGGTCGTGCAAGCCTTGAGGTATATTTTCATATGACGGCTCGCCATCTATTGTTGGTTTAATTGGCTTTAATAAAAAGTCGTCGTTAACGTACTTATAATTGTCTTGTCCATATCCAAATTCCGGTTCTTCTTGGTCATAGCGTCTATGCCCAGATTGGAACATATTAAAATCCAACCATTTTTCATTGTGAAACCAAGTAGAGGATTTCATTCTGCCAAAAGGATGAAACGTAACTAATTTATCTGGAGTATTTTCTTTTAATATGTTGCCAATGGCATTCCACTTTTCCAAGTTTTCATTACCCTTGGTATCTCCTCCGTTAAGCCAAATAATATTCGACCTATTTTTATACCTATCAGAAATCCATTTAGCATAAAATTTAGCATCCTCAAGGCTAATTGTACCCGTTTTAAAATTAGTCCCCCATACGGGCACCAAGGCCATATACAGTCCTTTTTCCTCCGCTAAATCTATAATATAATCTACATGGTCCCAATAGTCATAGGCCAATTCACTTTCAAAATCGGAACCTTTGGTGGTGAGCGGTAAAGAAATATCGGCATTTTTAAGTGCTACGTCTCCATAAAAATTCTTTACCCCAAGTTCGTGTAACACCATAACCTGAACAACATTGTATCCTTTCTCGACCCTATCGTCTAAATATTGATTAGCCTCTTCTCGGCTCAATTTAGAGAAAAGCAACCAAGCCGTATCTCCCAACCAAAAGAAAGGATCGCCTGAAGTATTTGTTATAAAACGTTGGTTTTCCGAGACTTTAAGAGTAGGAAGTTTTTGTTGTGAAATTAAAAAACAAGGAATAAGGAAAAGTAAAAAACACCTGCATAAACTGCTTATCATTGTAAATTTTGGTTTAGGTTACTACACTGATAAATATAATTGATAACCAACTTAAAACCAATAGTATTTCACAGCGCACTTTTTAAAGCTTGTTGCAGTTATAATCATAATCACAACTAAGTTGAACCTTTATAAACTGTTTTGCGTAGGTAAAATAAAATCACCTACAATACTATGAAAATTTCTAAAAGGATTGTATTATTAAGCAACGCATTAATTACAGGTTTAGTAGCAGGCGCTACTGCGAATACTAGTCGTATTTCCGCTAAAAAGAAGCAAACTCTGGTACAAACTAAAATATTGGGTGATGCTGAAATGTACACAAAATAAAAAATAGATATTTTCGAAAATAACGATTAAACAAACTAAACCGGATTAAAGTTTCTCACTAATTTTGACATTAATATTGTAACCTTTACAACAATGACAATATAACCAATACACAGGCCCGTAGTAATTTATATCAAAATAGAGCTTTCAAGTCTGTTCGGAACGTTTTTTAAGCGATGATGATAGGTGAAACTGAATTCTTCCTGTTGCTCACTCAGAGCTTCGCCGCTTTTTAGAATAATAATAAAAGGCATAGGCCACTAAAATTAAAACAACAAACGGGAGATAAGTTCCTATGGCAACCCCTATTTCATAGGCGCTATCTGGTGCCTCCTCAATTTTCTTTTCAATATCGGAAACATCTTGTATTATCATCAACAATTTCATATTTATAAATCTATTTCTAAACTGATAGGGCAATGGTCGCTACCCATAACTTGATCATGGATTTCAGCTGATTTGACTTTAGGCCAAAGCGATTCACTCACCAAAAAATAATCCAAACGCCAACCTACATTTCTACTTCTTGCGCCACCTCGCATACTCCAAAAGGTATACTTATCAAAAGTCTTGGGATGCAAAGTTCTAAAGCTATCTTTTAATTTTAAAATTGATAACATATGCTCAAAACCATCTATTTCTACCTGTGTAAATCCTGAAGTTTTGTTGTAATTAGATTTTGGGTTGGCCAAATCATTTGCCGTATGGGCTACATTAAAATCACCCGTAATGATTAACGGTTTCTTTTTAGAAAGTTCTTTAAGGAAGTTGGTAAAATCTCTGTCCCATCCAGAACGGTAGTCCAATCTTTTTAAACCGTTACCGCTATTTGGGACATAGACATTGACCAGATAAAATTCATCATATTCGGCATAGGATATCCTACCCTCCATATCATGATCCTGGATACCCATATCGCTACCAAAAAAAATAGGTTTCGACTTTGATAAAATTCCTGTCCCAGAATATCCCTTTTTCTCGGCAATATTACTATATAACTCATAATCCGTAATCCCCTTTAAAGCTTCTGCTACCTGATCATCTTGGGCCTTAGTCTCTTGAACACAGAAAACATCAGCATCAAAACTGGAGACGGTATCCTCAAAACCTTTTTTAACGGAAGCCCTTATTCCGTTGACATTCCATGACACTAGTTTCATAACTGTCTATTATTAAATAATATTTATTATTTGTTCATTAATTCTTCTATCTCCTCAACCTCAATAGGTATGTTTCTCATTAAGTTAAAAGGCTCTCCATTTTCTTTAATTACCACATCGTCCTCCAATCGTATACCCATTTTTTCACCCGGGATATAAATACCGGGTTCAACAGTAAAAACCATGTTAGCTTTCATAGGAGTTTTAAGCGCACCATAATCATGCGTGTTTAATCCAATATGGTGGCTGGTGCCATGCATAAAGTATTTTTTATAGGCGGGCCAATCAGGGTTTTCATTTTGTACATCGGCCTTGTCCAATAATCCCAGTCCAAGCAGTTCTGATGTCATTATTTTTCCACACTCCTTATGGTACTCTGCCCATAAAGTACCCGGAACCAATAGTTTTGTTGCTTCGTTCTTTACCTTTAAAACGGCATTATAAACCTCTTTTTGTCTTTTTGTAAACTTTCCACTAACTGGAATGGTCCTGGTGAGGTCACTAGAGTAATTGGCATATTCCGCAGCAACATCCATTAAAATTAAATCGCCTGGCATACATTCCTTATTGTTTTCCAAATAGTGCAATACATTGGCATTGTTACCTGCTGCAATTATTGGTGGATAGGCAAATCCCTTAGAACGGTTACGTATGAACTCATGTATCAATTCTGCTTCTATTTCATGTTCCCATACGCCCGGTTTAACAAACCCTAAAAGTCGTCTAAACCCCTTTTCGGTTATATTACATGCCATTTGCATTATCTCCAATTCCTCAGGCTCTTTAACACCGCGCATCTCTTGTAAAATAGGGTTGCTTTTTGCGACTGAATGTGCTGGAAATTTTAGTTTACAATCCAATATAAAACGGTCCTCCCTAGTTTGAGTCTCTACTGCCTGTCTATAATGTTCGTTTGTATTAAAATATATAGTATCGGCCTCGGTCATCAAATCAAAGAATATTTTGTCGAACTCACCTAACCAATGAATAGTTTTTATTCCTGATATTTCTGTTGCCCTGTCTTTTGTTAATTTTTCACCTTCCCATATGGCAATATGTTCATTGGTTTCCCTTACAAAAAGAACTTCTCTATGTTTTTTATTTATCGCATCAGGAAACAACAACAAGATGGTTTCTTCCTGATCGGCACCAGAGAGATAAAAAATGTCGCGATGCTGTTCAAAAGGCAGCACGCTATCCGCGCCTATGGGGTAAATATCATTGGAATTGAAAACCGCTATACTTTTAGGGCACATTTGCGCCATAAATTTTTTTCGGTTTTTTATAAACAAGGAGTTTGGTATTTGCTCGTATTTCATAAATCTATTTTATTTTTTTTGCTCGTCTCAATGCACACATAGAATCTATGAGTGTCGATTTTAATTGGTATGGCTTATTTCAATAATTCACGATTTGACCATAAAATTACGCAATAGCTATTGTATTCATATAAAATAGGAACTATTATTATTTTATTAAAGGTGCCTGTTAGTTTATATTCTCCCTCATAAATTAGTAACTTGTGTCTCGACTAATTATAACCAAAAAACGAATCATATTATATGAAAAACTTAAAAGTACTACTCCTATTATCCATCACTTTTATTGCTTGTAATGAAACCGAAAAAGTAGAAACCCAGGCCGAATTATTTGCCCGTATAGATACTGAAATAAAGGCAAATGCCAAAGGCTATGAAACTTTAAAAGAAGCAACGGAAACCATTGGCCATAGACTCACCGGTTCCGAAAACGGCGCGAAAGCCGAAGAATACACTTTTAACAAATTTAAGGAATATGGCATTGAAGATGTGGCCTACCAAACCTTTGAAGTAGAAGCATGGTCAAGAGGAACGGTATCCCTTGAAATTGATGGGGAACCCATTAAAGTAGTAACATTAGGTCACTCACCGGTGAAATCAGAAATTTCAGGTGAAATAGTGGATATGGGCAATGGCCTTGATGCTGATTACCAAGCCAAACCTGATGCTGTTAAGGGTAAAATTGCCTTAGTCTACATCAATATCTTAGAAGGCAGCCCAGAAGGACTCACCAACTTACATAGGAGTGAAAAAACTGCTTTGGCTATAAAATATGGCGCAAAGGGCATTATTATCTTTAACCAGGTTGCCAACGGAGTTCTTTTAACCGGAACAGCATCAGTTACCGGCGAACTTATCCCTATACCAGCTGTCTGTATTGGTAAAGAAGACGGTATGGCGCTAAAGAACTCGTTAAAAGAAAAAAAATTAGTAGCCAAAATTGAAATGACCAATAATAGCGATGTGATTAAAGCACGAAATGTAATAGCCACCTTACCTGGACAAGAAATTCCAGAAGAAGAAATTGTCATAGGAGGTCACTTGGATTCTTGGGATTTGGCAACAGGAGCCATTGACAATGGCATTGGTTCTTTTGCTGTCCTTGACATTGCTAGAGCATTTAAGGCAAATAACCTTCAACCTAAGAGAACGGTAAAATTTATAATGTTTATGGGCGAGGAACAAGGTTTATTAGGTTCTAAGTATCTTGTGAACCAAGCTATAGAAAACAATACTATTGAAAATATAAAATACATGATGAATTTGGATATGTCCGGTAATCCTATAGGAATGAATGCTGGCGGTAAAATAGACAATCAGGCATTTTTTGATGAACTAGGCGCTGCCATTCAACAACAAGATAGTGTGTACCAGAATAAATTCTCAAACCGCTCCGGCTTACATAGTGATCACCAACCATTTATGTTAGAAGGCGTTCCCATACTTTCTGTTCATAGCAACCTAGACAGGTCTATTTATGGATGCTACCATTCTGACTGTGATGATTTTAATCTGGTAAACAAAGAGCATATGACCAATACTGCGCGTTTTGGCACCATGATGTTATATGCTTTGGCCAATACCAATACATTACCGGCTACTAAAATGGATAGTGAGACTACCAAACAATTTATGATAGATAATAATCTAAAAGAAAAGCTTATTATTGGTAATGATTGGAAATGGGAAGAATAATTTTTATTGATGAAATTCTAAGTTATTATTGCCCAAGTGATACGTTAAGGAATTAATTCTAATATAACTTCATGAGATATTACTTACTATTGTTCTTATTAGCAATCTGCATATGCAATGTATCATGTAAAAATAAATCTCCTAAAAGTGAGGGTTCTAAGGTTGCATCACTTCCAAATCCGAATATTGTAATAATGTATGCGGACGATTTAGGGTATGGTGAATTAGGTGCTTATGGAGCAACGAAATTGGAAACTCCTAATTTGGATAAACTTGCAAACCAAGGGTTACGATTTACCAATGGTTATGCATCCTCGGCAACATGTACCCCTAGCAGATACGCATTACTGACCGGAACATATCCTTGGAGAAATAAAAAGGCAAAAATTCTCCCTGGTTCGGCCACCTTAATTATTGATACCGCACAAACCACTATTCCCAGGATTCTAAAGAATAAAGGTTATAAAACGGGTATTATTGGAAAATGGCACCTGGGCTTAGGTTCTAAAACTATTGACTGGAACACACGAATATCCCCTGGACCTAACGAAGTTGGTTTTGATTACAGTAATATTTTGGCTGCTACTCAAGATAGGGTTCCAACCGTTTATATTAAAAATGGTAACGTGGTCAACCTTGACCCCAAAGACCCTATAGAAGTGAGTTATGAGGAAAATTTTGAGGGAGAACCTACAGGCTTGGAAAACCCCGAAATGTTAAAAATGAAATGGCATCATGGTCATAATAACAGCATTGTTAACGGAATACCCAGAATTGGTTTTATGAAAGGTGGCGAATCTGCTAAATGGGTAGATGAAGAAATGGCGGACTACTTTCTTAATGATGCCCAGGCCTTTGTTCAGGCTAACAAAAGTAAGCCCTTCTTTTTGTATTATGCATTACAACAACCACATGTGCCCAGAACACCACATCCAAGATTTGTAGGTACATCCGGGATGGGGCCAAGAGGAGATGTAATTGTAGAAGCAGATTGGGTGGTTGGCGAGTTTTTAAACACTCTTGAGAATGAAGGCCTATTGGAAAATACATTAATCATTTTCACCAGTGACAATGGACCTGTTGTTAATGATGGCTACTATGATGACGCTGTGGAAAAATTGGGAGACCACAAACCAGCGGGCCCACTTCGAGGAGGTAAGTATAGTTTATTTGAAGCGGGCACAAGAGTGCCTTTCATTACCTACTGGAAGGGGGTAATAACTCCTGGAGTATCAGATGCCATGGTTTCTCAATTGGACCTACTATCCTCAATTGCCTCATTGGCAAATAGTAATAACACCACCAATGACAGTGAAAACCTGTTACCTGTTTTATTGGGAGAAAGTAAAGATGGCCGTGAGGAACTTGTTCTTGAAGCAACCTCCAGAACAGCATATAGAAAGGGAGATTGGGCTATGATTCCACCTTATGAAGGCAGCGCGAGAAACCCAATGGTAGATATAGAGCTAGGAAACCGTGAAGAATATCAACTATATAATTTAAAAATCGATATTGGCCAACAAACCAATTTGGCCAAAACACATCCAGAAAAATTAAGGGAAATGATTAAATCTTATAATGTTATACTAGATGGTGAGAAGCCTAAAACACAGAAACTACATTTAGAATAACGTATGCAAGAAATCATTAAAAAACCAGTTCCTGTTATTTTTCAATTACTATTGCTTTGCTCTTTTTTAATTGGATGCTCTCAAGATTTAAAAAAAAATAACCCTAACTATTTTGATGTTGTTAGACCACAATTTACTGGAGAGCTAGCGTATGAAACCACCGCTTTTGTAGAGCAGTATTGGCGCGTTGCAGGAAATACAGGCTTTAATAAAACAGTTGATTGGTTAGCAGAGCATTTAGAAAAATCGGGGTATGTTCTAGAAGCTAATGCTTCTAAAGAGGATAGGCTTACCTATCGTATTGAAAAGCGACCCATGACGTATCCTACTTGGGAACCCATTTCTGCCTCTATGCGAATAAAAGGCGAAAATGAGGTGCTGTTAGAATCCAATACCAACAGAAACATGACCTACCTTAACTCAGTCTCTACCTCTAAATCAGGAATTACCGCAGAAGTTGTAAACTTGGATGAAGGTGAAATTAAAAACCTAAAAGGTAAAATTGGATTTACCGAACAAAGGGCTGGATTATTTTATAACCAACTGGTAAAAGATGGTGCCATAGGCGTCATAACCTACAATAACCCAGCATATCTTAAACCGGAAAAAAACAGAACTTCCATACAATTTAGAAGCTTACCCCCGCGTGAAGAAACAAAACTTTGGGGCATAGCCCTGTCTTTTGATGCCAAGGAGAAATTAAAATCTGCCCTAAGCAAAGGAAAAACAGAAGTTTATGTAAACATACAAACGAAAATATACCCCTCTGAAGAGCGTACAGTTGTAGCTAATATAAAGGGAAACACCAACCCAAATGAAAGATTGGTTTTGAGTGCCCATATTCAAGAACCAGGTGCTAATGATAATGCTACTGGTGTAGGAGCACAATTAGAAATAGCAACCTTAACCTCAAAACTGGTAAAAAATAAATCCATTGAATTAAATCGTACACTTACCTTTCTATGGGGCGATGAAATTATTTCTACCAGAAGATATATTCAAGAAGATAAAAATAAGGCCAAGGAAATTAAATGGGGAATTAGCTTAGATATGGTTGGTGAAAATACAGATAAAACTGGCGGTTCTTTTCTGATAGAGAAAATGCCTGATCCAAGCGCTATTTGGACTAGAGGAGATGACAAACATTCGGAATGGGGAGGTGATGTCCTCTCAAAAGAAGATTTAAAACCTCATTATCTCAATGATTTTATCATTGAAAACTTTAAAAAACAAGGTGATTTTGCCAATTGGGAGGTAAATACGAACCCATTTGAAGGTGGTAGTGATCACACGCCTTTTCTAGATGCCAATATTCCTGGATTACTCTTATGGCATTTTACAGATCAATTTTACCATACCGATAATGATCGTTTGGACAACGTTTCCCAACAAACCTTAAAAAATGTAGGTACTGCAGCCATGGTGAGTGTATTGGAATTAGTTAACGCCAATAGAAAAACTGCATTATCCGTTCTAGAGGATTTGGAAATAAGAGCAACTAAAAGATTAAAAACCGAATTCTCCTTAAGCCAAAAAGCGTTGACTGCCAATGAAGATTACCAAGATCAAGTGACCATATTAAATACATGGACGGATTATTATATGAAATCTTTTGAAACAGTTTTAGACCTTGTTCAAAAACCAGACCAAGAGCTTATCACTAAAATTAAGGTAACACAAGAACAATTGCAGAAACTAAATACCGTTCAAATTAAGGCCTTGAAAAAATAAAAAAGGGCCAATAAATTGACCCTAAAATTTACAATAGCTTAAAACGGTTATTTGGCCATGGCATTTTTTATAGCCCCAATAATGGCCATAATAACACCTCCACCAACACCTCCACCGGCTACACTACCTAAAATACCCGATACATCCATACCACCATCGGTGCCAAGACCTAACATTCCTAATAGGTAACCACCAATACCACCTCCCAAAATTCCAGAAATACTATTTCCTAGTGTTCCTAAATCTAGTTTTGGTAACAGCTTGGCAGCAAGGTTTCCACCTGCAGCGCCAGATACTAATTGAATAATTAATGGTAAATACTCTTCCATATCGCTTTTAGTTAATTGGTTATATATCAATAAATTAACTTTATTTTTTCTATATACACAACTAATTTGTTAATTATTTTCACATTTTACCGAAAACGATTATTTTTTCCACCCATAAGTTTCTATTGTTATAGCTACAACTTATGATTAACTTTCCATCTTATAATCTGAACAACACTACTATGAAATTATTTTATCTTTTTTCCTTATTTGGGTTAGGTTTAATAAGTGCTCAAATGCCTGCAACCAATGCCGAACAATTATTGGAGGCTTTTGCAGACAAAAAAGAAATGTCTAGAAATTCACTTGTTAAAAACATACCTCTAACGAATATTGGACCATCCATAATGAGTGGACGTGTTGTGGATATTGCCGTTAACCCGAAAAATCCGATAGAATTTTTTGTTGGTTATGCTTCAGGTGGATTATGGTATACCAATAATAATGGGATAAGTTTTACGCCCGTTCTGGATGATACAGACACCCAAAATGTTGGTGATATTGCAGTGGATTGGGATTCAGGTACTATATGGGTAGGAACCGGTGAGAACAATTCCTCCAGATCTTCTTATGCGGGTATCGGAATCTTAAAATCTACAAATTTTGGGAAGACTTGGATTAATGTAGGTTTATTGGATTCCCATCATATAGGTCGCATTATCATCAATCCAAAAAATCCTAATGAAGTAATTGTGGGGGTCACCGGTCATCTCTACTCTACCAATAATGAACGTGGTATTTACAAAACAACGGATGGCGGAGTAACTTGGGACAAAACCCTATTTATAGATGATGTAACCGGAATTATAGATGTTGCCCATGCCCCTTATAACTTCAACATTATGTTTGCCGCTGCTTGGCAAAAAGATAGAAAAGCTTGGAAATTTAGTGGTAACGGAAACTCGTCTGGTATTTACAAAAGTACAGATGGAGGAACAAGTTGGAATAAAGTGTCTTTGGATAATAGTGGTTTTCCAACTGGGAACGGTGTTGGTAGGATTGGCATAGCGGTTTATGATGATAATACGGTATATGCTGTTCTTGACAATCAAAATAGACGAGTTAAAAGGGATAACTCTGTAAAAAAAACGGAAAATTTAATTAAAGAGGATTTTAAAAATATGTCCATTGACACCTTTTTAAAACTATCTGACAATGACTTGAACACATTTCTTAAAAACAACAATTTTCAAGAAAAGTACAAAGCCGAGAATGTTAAGCAAATGGTGAGAAGTGGCGCTGTAAAGCCTGAAGATTTAGCAACGTATTTGGAAAACGCAAATTCATTGCTTTTTGATACACCCGTTATAGGCGCAGAAGTTTACCGAAGCAACGATGGTGGTAAAACTTGGAACAAACAAAACAAAGATTATATTGATGACCTTTTCTATAGTTACGGATATTATTTTGCCCAAATAAATGTAGATCCCAACAATGCAAATAAAATATACTTGGCCGGAGTCCCCTTGATTAAATCAGAAGATGGTGGCAAAACCTTTACTTCGATTAATGGTGATAATGTGCACTCAGACCATCATGCTTTATGGATCAATCCAAAAATGGAGGGCCATTTAATAAATGGTAATGACGGTGGACTAAATATATCATACGATGATGGTAACAATTGGATAAAGAACAATTCCCCTACTGTAGGTCAGTTTTATGCTATTAACGTAGACAACCAAGAACCGTATCATGTTTATGGGGGGCTACAGGACAATGGTGTTTGGAAAGGACCGCACAATGCCAAGGAAAATACAGCGTGGCATCAAACAGGGGACTATCCTTGGAAAAGATTATTAGGAGGAGATGGAATGCAGGTACAAATTGACAATAGAAATCCTAACATCGTTTATACAGGATATCAATTTGGGAATTATTATAAAATAGATGTGGAGAATGGCAAACGATCTTACATTCAACCCAAACATAAATTGGGCGAGTCACCATACCGTTTTAATTGGCAAACACCAATACTTCTTTCTTCCCACAATCAAGACATACTTTATTTGGGTAGCAATAAGTTGCATCGTTCTATGAACCAAGGAGAGGATTGGGAGGCAATTTCACCTGACTTAACCAATGGCGGAAAAAAAGGCAATGTTGCTTATGGTACTATAACTACCATATCCGAATCCATTCATAAATTTGGATTGATTTATACCGGTAGTGATGACGGTCTGGTTCAAATTACAAAAAATAATGGCGCTTCCTGGCAGGTAATATCCAATACACTACCAAAGAACCTTTGGGTAAGTAGAGTAGTTGCTTCGAAACATAAAAAAGAACGTGTTTATGTGAGTTTAAATGGATATCGCTGGGACGATTTTAGCACTTACATTTATGTTAGTGAAGACTATGGTGAGACCTGGAAACCTATAGGTAATAACATACCACTTTCTCCTGTAAATGTAATTTTAGAAGACCCAGAAAATGAAAACCTCTTGTTTGTTGGTACCGATAATGGGCTATATGTTTCTTTTGACAAAGGAAACTCTTGGGACGTATTTCAAAATGGCATGCCCAACGTTGCCGTACATGACCTTGTTATACAAAAGGAAGCTAAACACTTATTGATAGGCACCCATGGCAGAAGTATTTACAAGGCAGATATTTCCAAACTTCAGCAGTTGAAGCAAGATTTAAGAAATAACGACCTGCATGTATTTGAACTTGTTGACCTAAAACACTCCAAAAAATGGGGGAATGCATGGGGTTCGTGGTCAAAACCAACTACCCCTGGATTAGATATAACATTTTATAGTAATATGGCCGATGTGTTTACGGCAAGTATTAAAACAGTTGATGATATTGAGGTCAGTAGTACAGAGCTTATAGGAGACAAAGGAATCAATATCTTGTCTTTTGATGTTGCTTTTACTAAAGCAGGCAAAAACAATTACCTTAAAAAGCACAAAACAGTGTTGACTGAAGCAAAAGACGGTAAAACCTATTTACCTAAAGGAAGCTATATAGTGGAAATTAAAGGTAATGGGGCAAAAGAAATTAAAAAATTTACCATTGAATAATCACAAACCTATTGTCATGAAGTATTTTATTCAACTAGTAATTGCGCTATGCATCATGCAGATTCCTAATTTAAATGCCCAACAGGATGAAAAGTCTATAAAGGTATTGATTGTCGATGGTCAAAATACGCACGAAGATTGGCCAAAAAATACCTACGTTTTAAAACAGTATTTGGAAGAAACTGGCCTTTTTGATGTTGCAGTTGCCCGTACCCACTTTACCTGGAAGGGAGAGCAATATTTGGAGAAGTATAAGATTCCGGATACGGAGCCGACCATCCCATTAGAAGAACCAACAACGGATCCCGATTTTAGTCCCGATTTTTCTCGATTTGACGTTGTTGTCGCCAATTACGGATGGAAAACGGCCCCATGGCCACAGAAAACCAAAAAAGCATTTGAATCTTTTGTCAAAAATGGCGGTGGTCTTGTCGTTTTTCATGCTGCAAATAATGCCTTTCCCGACTGGAAGGCGTACAATGAAATGACCGGTCTTGGTGGTTGGGGAGACAGAACAGAAAAGGACGGTCCCTATGTCTTTTTTGATAAAAACGGAAAAGAAATTAGGGATAACAGTCCCGGTCCTGGAGGCGCACATGGGGAACAATATGAGTATCCTATTGAAGTACAAAATCAAAACCACCCGATTACCAAAGGGTTGCCAAAAAAATGGTTGCACACCAAAGATGAACTATACAATAGTCTTCGTGGACCGGCAAAAAACATGACCGTATTGGCCACGGCTTATGATCAGCCGGAAAAGGGAGGAAGCGGAAAAAATGAGCCGATACTATTTACTGTTAAATATGGTAAAGGGAGCGTGTTTCATTCAGTTCTTGGCCACGCTTCTTACTCCATAGCATGCGTTGGTTTCAAGACTACTTTTTTAAGAGGTACGGAATGGGCCGCTACGGGAACGGTTACACAAAAGATTCCAGAAAACTTTCCCTCCGAAAATAAAACTAGCTCCTTAAATTTAGAAGAATAAAATGGAACTTACTCTTAGCATACCTGCACTTTTGTTCCCGGCCATTTCATTGACCATGCTGGCCTATAATGCCCGTTATTTAGCTATTGCGGCCCTAATAAGACAATTATACCAAAAATATGAGGAAACCGGCTCATCTTCTATTGGCTTGCAAGTACAAAAATTAAGAAAACGATTGGCAATAATCAAAAATATGCAAGCAACTGCTATTGTGAGTTTTCTATTGGCGGTAATAACCATGTCGTTAATTTACATTGAGCAGACTTTTTGGGCAAACCTAATTTTTGGGGTTAGCTTGTTTGCCTTAATAATATCCTTGATATTGTCATTGATAGAAGTACAATTATCAACAAAGGCCCTAGAAATACAATTAAGGGATATGGAGGGATGAATAGTTTTTTTCAAAACAAATATATTTACAATACTTTTAAAATCAATGTTTTAATATTTATTTTCGTAGGTCTTTTCAATCTTGAATTGTGTCATTTCCGATAAAAAGTAATAATCTTATTTACTATATTTACTTGTTTAAACAACTTATTCTTTTACAGTGAAAAGAGTTAAAGAAATAGATTATTTCAAAAATATCCGAGAAGTAAGAGAGTTTGAATTCGGGGTGTTTTATTATTTCAACGGTCTTGTCATATCTGAAATTAATGAAGGGGAGTCTTTTTGCTGGGATAAAGCGGAAAAAGCGGTTAATGCTGCGCATGATATATTTGGTGAGGATATGCCAATAGTTTACATCTCTAACCGTGTGAATACTTATAAAGTACTAGCTTCTGATTGGTTGAAATTTTTCAGTAACCGAAATAAGTTAAGTTTTTACTCAGTTGTAGGAAATACAAAAAGTAGTTTTGCTAGCGTTGTTATGGAACGTATGTTTTTTAAGGAATCATTGAAACAATTTACTGATCTAGAAGAAGCTATTGATTGGAGCTTGGCCAAATTAAAAGAAACACAGAAAGTATCTAATTAAGCATACATTAGAATTAAGTAGTAGTAAAGGGGCTATATTTTACAACCCAAATGAAACAAAGCATCTCCTTGGTTTACAACGGCTTGGTAATTAATGCTTATGACATAGCCATTGAACGGAGCTTTAATTATTTTAGTCTTTTTAGCATAAGTATCGGACACTAATCCTATCTCATCGCCTTTTTTTATATGACTTCCATTCAAAATTCTGGGTAAGAACATACCTGCTGTAGGTGCACGTAACCATTTTCTATTGTTTAAAAGTATGGTCTCATTAATTAGTTCATCTATATACTGGGAAGTAGGCATCATGCCCAAACATTTCAATACTTTTGATACACCCGCTACTCCTTCTCGTAAGGAAAAATCGTCAAAGCGCATACTTTCACCAGACTCGTAAACAATAGTGGGTTTACCCATTTTATATGCTGTATTTCTAAAAGACCCTTTTATTAGTTTGGAGGCGAACATTAGTGGTGCATTAAACGCCTCGGCCATTTCCTTACTTTTATTATCCCCATTTGTAAATCTTATTTGTGGATAGTTATGACGTTGACCACCTCCTGTATGTAAATCAATTGCGTAATCTATTTGATGCATAATTTCATTTACATAATGATAGGCAATTCTACTTGCCATTGAACCAGATTTTGTTCCTGGAAAACTTCTATTTACATCTTTGCCATCGGGTACATCTCTAGAAAAATGTATAAAACCAAAAATATTCAAGACAGGAACTGCTATAACAGCACCTATAGCTACCCTAAACATTCCGTTTCTTATCATTGTACGAACTATTTCTATACCATTCACTTCATCACCATGAAGTCCGGCTTGTATCAATACCGTAGGTCCCGCTTTTTTAGCATTATATACATATACAGGTATGTCTATCAAGGTGCCCGTTGGGAGTCTGTCTATCTGTATTTTAACAAATTTCTCAATACCTGGCTTAACAGCTTCTCCTCCAATTACAATGGTCCTATTTTCTTTTTCTTCCTGCATTCTTTTCAACATATTCTATAATTGCTTTGGCAACATTGATACCTGTTGCCCGCTCAATACCTTGTAAACCGGGAGAAGCATTAACCTCAATTAGCAAAGGGCCTCTTTTAGATCTAATTAAATCTACACCAGCCACTCCAAGGCCAAGATATTTTGCGGCGTTTATAGCCATTTCTTTTTCTTTATTAGTGAGTTTTACCGCATTTACTTCACCTCCACGGTGTACATTAGATCTAAATTCATCATTTGAACTGGTTCTTTTCATACATGCAATAACCTTCTGGCCAACCACTATTATTCGAATATCCTCTCCATTACTTTCCTCTATATATTCCTGCAATAGAATACTAGTGTCCATTTTATAAAAAGTATCGATAATAGATTTAGCGGATTTAGCGGTTTCTGCCAAAATTACACCCAAACCTTGTGTGCCTTCCTGTATTTTTATTACTACAGGAGCCCCGCCCAACACATCTATCTGTTCCTGTATATTATCTGGGTTTATGGAAAAAAGGGTGTAAGGAATGGGAATTCCTTTTCTAGCCATAATCTGTAGTGTCCTTACTTTGTTTCTAGCACTGGATATACTTAAAGACCTAGCGGAGCTAAAAATACCGTTCAATTCAAATTGCTTTACTATAGCAACACCATGCTTGGTTACTTTAGCACCAATTCTTGGGATTATGGCATCAAACTCATGGCCAATATCCTCGCTCATGAAGTAGATCCTAGGCGATGATGAGCCGAGTATTACCGAACATTTGGTGTGGTCAATTACTTCTATGTAATGACCTAACTTTTCTGCTTCCTCTGCAAGTCTTTTTGTAGAGTAAACATTTAAACTTACGGAAAGCAATGCAATATCCATAAATACAGGCGAATGGCTTTAGATTTGTACTAAAATAGAAAATACACGGTAGTATTCCCATTTAACTATAAAAACCTTCATAAATTTTGTTTAATAAAATGGGGTAAAACCAGTGCTTTTTTAAGAATAAAATAAACAGGATATTTTTCCATGATCAAAATGGGTCTAAATAATATACTAAAGCTCTTGAAAACTTGTTAATAACTGGCTTGTGCAGTAAATTTGTTCATAAAACTAAAAACTAATGAGCGGATTTTTTAAATCTTCAATTGGCAGGAAATATGCGATGGCCCTTTCTGCTTTTTTTTTAATGATTTTTCTTCTACAACATTTTGCCATTAATATATTGTCTGTCTTTAGTCCTAATGCTTTTAATGAGGCTTCTCATTTTATGGGCACTTTTTGGGCGGTACAATATCTTTTACAACCCGTTTTAATTTTTGGGGTAATCTATCATTTTATAATGGGCTTTATCCTAGAGGCTAAAAACAGAAGTGCTAGAGTAAAAAAGTATGCGAAGAACAATGGTGCTGCCAATTCATCTTGGATGAGTAGAAATATGATCTATAGTGGTTTGGCCATATTAGCATTTTTGGTCTTACACTTCATTGATTTTTGGATTCCTGAAATAAACACCAAATTTATAGAAGGTGATATGTCTGGACTGTTAGCCAATGGAGAAGGTTATCGTTACTACGAAGAACTTACGCACAAATTTGTTAGTCCTTTGCGCGTTGGAGCCTATGTAATAGCTTTTGTGTTTTTATCATTGCACCTAATGCATGGTTTTGCTTCAGCTTTTCAATCTGCCGGAGCCACTAGTATGAGAAAAGAAAAATTACAATTGTTTGGCAAAGCGTATGCAATTATAATTCCATTAGGTTTTATTTTCATTGCACTTTATCATCATTTTAATCATTAATACCAATTACTTATGTCTGTATTAGACTCAAAAGTACCTAAAGGTCCGTTGAAAACGAAGTGGACCGATTATAAGGATCATATAAATTTAGTTAACCCTGCCAATAAGCGTAACATAGATGTTATTGTGGTTGGTACAGGTCTTGCCGGTGGTTCAGCCGCTGCTACTTTGGCGGAATTGGGTTATAACGTAAAAACGTTTTGCTACCAAGATTCTCCAAGAAGGGCACACTCAATTGCTGCGCAAGGAGGTATCAATGCCGCTAAAAACTATCAAGGGGATGGTGATTCTACTTATCGTTTATTTTATGACACCGTAAAAGGTGGTGATTACCGATCTAGGGAAGCAAACGTATACAGATTGGCTGAGGTTTCTACAAACATTATAGACCAATGTGTTGCCCAAGGGGTTCCTTTTGCCCGTGATTATGGTGGACTATTGGACAACCGTTCATTTGGCGGTGTTTTGGTTTCTCGTACATTCTACGCCAAAGGACAAACAGGACAGCAATTGTTGCTTGGTGCCTATTCCGCTATGAATAGACAAATTGCCCGTGGTAAAATTACCCCGTTCAATCGCCATGAAATGTTAGATGTTGTAAAGGTTGACGGTAAAGCCCGTGGAATCATAGCTCGTGATTTGGTAACAGGAGAAATTGAACGTCATTCTGCACATGCCGTGGTTATTGCTTCTGGTGGGTATGGAAATGTTTATTTCCTCTCAACCAATGCAATGGGCTCTAACGCCACTGCTGCTTGGAAAATACATAAGAAAGGGGCTTTCTTTGCCAATCCTTGTTACACGCAAATTCACCCAACGTGTATACCTCGTTCAGGAGACTATCAATCTAAATTAACATTGATGTCAGAATCCTTACGTAACGATGGACGTATTTGGGTTCCTAAAAATCTTGAAGACGTAAAGGCAATTCGTGAAGGAAGGAAAAAACCAACAGATTTATCCGAAGACGAAAGAGATTACTACTTAGAACGTCGTTACCCCGCTTTTGGTAACTTAGTGCCACGTGATGTTGCATCTAGAGCAGCAAAAGAACGTTGTGATGCAGGATATGGCGTTAATGCTACTGGAGAAGCTGTATACTTGGATTTTGCCGCAGCCATAGAAAGATATGGTAAGGAACAGGCCAAAATTCATGGTATTACAAATGCGTCTACTGAAAAAATATACGAATTAGGTGCCGCTATCGTAAAAGCAAAGTATGGCAACCTTTTCCAAATGTATGAGAAAATCGTTGATCAAGACCCATACAAAACACCAATGATGATTTACCCAGCTGTACATTATACTATGGGTGGTGTTTGGGTAGATTATAACCTAATGACTACTGTTGACGGGCTATACTGTATTGGAGAGGCTAACTTCTCCGATCATGGAGCAAATAGATTAGGGGCTTCAGCTCTAATGCAAGGTTTGGCAGACGGTTATTTTGTTTTGCCATATACCATTGGTGATTATTTATCCAACGAAATCCGTACCGGTAAAATAGCTACTGATACCCCAGAATTTGATGAGGCCGAAAAATCTGTTAAGGACAAAATAGATTTCTTCATTAATAATAAAGGTTCTCATTCGGTTGATTACTACCATAAGAAATTAGGTAAGATCATGTGGGAAAAATGTGGAATGTCTCGTAATGCCGAAGGTTTGAAAGAAGCTATGTTAGAAATTAAGGCACTAAGGGAAGATTTCTATAAGAATGTAAGTGTGCCAGGAGCCGCAAACGAACTAAATGCCGAACTTGAAAAAGCAGGTAGGGTTGCCGATTTCTTAGAATTAGGAGAATTATTCGCTAAAGATGCGTTGGTAAGAGAAGAATCATGTGGTGGCCACTTTAGGGAAGAGTCCGTTGAATTAGATGGTGAACAAAAAGGTGAAGCTAAACGTAACGATATCGATTTTGCATTTGTTTCTGCATGGGAATTTAAAGGCGAACCATCTGATGCTGTTTTACATAAAGAACAGCTAGAGTTTAACGAAATTGAATTAAAACAAAGAAGTTATAAATAGTAATAGCTTGGTAGAAATGAGTTTTCATAATTCTCATTTTACAATTCTTGTTACTCAATACTTAAAATATGAATCTGACGTTAAAAATTTGGAGACAAAAAGGACCTAAGGATAAAGGTTCAATGGTCTCTTATAAAGTATCCGACATATCTGAGCACATGTCCTTTTTAGAAATGATGGACGTGCTCAACGAACAGTTGATTAATCAAGGGGACGAACCCGTGGCTTTTGATCACGATTGTAGGGAAGGAATATGCGGATCTTGTTCAATGTACATTAATGGTGAAGCTCATGGCCCGGATAGGGGAGTAACAACTTGTCAACTTCACATGCGTATGTTCAAAGATGGTGATACTATTACCATTGAGCCATTTAGAGCAAAAGCATTTCCTGTAATTAAGGATTTGGTGGTAGATAGAAGCTCTTTTGACCGTATACAACACGCCGGCGGCTATATTTCCGTGAATACTTCTGGTAATACACAGGACGCCAACGGTATTCCAATTTCCAAACATGCAGCAGATGAAGCTATGGACGCTGCCACTTGTATAGGTTGTGGAGCCTGCGTAGCTAGTTGTAAAAATGCATCTGCAATGTTATTTGTGGGAGCTAAAGTATCACAGTATGCATTGTTACCTCAAGGACGTGTAGAGGCTGTTGACCGTGTAAAGAACATGGTTGCCCAAATGGATTTGGAAGGGTTTGGTAACTGCACAAATACAGGGGCATGTGAAATTGAATGCCCTAAAGGAATTTCTTTAGAAAATATAGCTAGAATGAACCGTGAATATTTAGCGGCAAACGTTAAGGACTAAAGCATTATCATAAATTATTCTAAATCCCGGCCTTACAGGTTCGGGATTTTTTATTTTTATATATGTCCAAGGAATATCCAAAAGAACGTATAAAAGTACCCAGATTTAATGAAGCATCCGGTTTCTACACTACTCCACAGCGTTCTAAAATAATGAGCAAAATAAAAGGCAAGAACACCAAACCAGAACTTGCGTTTAGAAAAGCTTTATTCGCAGCAGGTTATAGGTACAGAATAGATTATAAAAAACTGATTGGCAAACCTGATATTGCCCTAAATAAGTACAAAACGGTAATCTTTATTGATGGAGAATACTGGCACGGTTACAATTGGAAAGAAAGAAAACCCAAAATCAAGACCAACCGGGAATTCTGGATTGCAAAAATTGAGCGTAACATGCAAAGAGATGTGGAGGTGAATCAGAAACTGGAACAAATGGGTTATACCATTTTTAGGTTTTGGGAAAGTGAGGTTAAAAAAGAACTGGATAGATGCCTAACCGAAGTACTTAAACATTTGAACAATTTTAAAACGAAGTAAGTAATACGTTTACAAAAATAGTTTAAGATACCTTTAACCTTGCAATCCTTTATTTAATAAGGTATTAACGGACATTGGGCTATCATTTTCCTATATTATATATGAAATTAGTTATTAACTTTAAAAACCGAATATAATGAAGAGGATTGCAATTTTAGCAACACATGGATTTGAAGAAAGTGAATTAAAATCTCCAAAAGAAGCTATGGAAAAAGAAGGCTTCACTGTAGATATAGTTAGTCCGGAATCTGGCGAAATAAAAAGTTGGTCTAACGGCAACTGGTCCAACAGTTACAAAGTAGATAGAACATTGGATGAAGTTAATGCAAAAGAATACAATGCCTTAATGCTACCAGGAGGTGTAATAAACCCTGATACTTTAAGAAGAAATGAAGACGCACTTATTTTGGTTCGCGATTTCTTTAGCATGAAAAAACCAGTAGCGGCAATTTGCCATGCCCCACAGCTATTAATTAGTGCGGATGTGGTAAAAGGCAGAACGCTAACATCCTTTAGTTCCATTAAAGATGACCTAATCAATGCAGGAGCAAAATGGAAAGACGAAGAAGTTGTTGTGGACAAAGGTTTTGTTACCAGCAGAAATCCACAGGACTTACCGGCCTTTAACTCAAAGTTAATTGAGGAGATTAAGGAAGGTAAACATGCAAAGCAACATGCTTAATATTTTAGTTTAGCTGTTTATTAAAGTCTGGGATTCTTTCCCAGGCTTTTTTATTTCTATTTTTATGTTGATGAGTATAAAAGATAAATTTGTATCCAAGTTGCCTAATGTAAAGACTACTATTTTTACGACTGTGGGACAGCTTGCCCGTGAACATGATGCCCTAGACCTTTCCCAAGGTTTTCCAAACTTTAATGCGGACCCTAAGCTCATATCCTTAGTTAACAATGCTATGGAAAATGCTTTCAACCAATATGCTCCAATGCAAGGATATTTCGGTTTACGAGAGGTTATTTCTGAAAAAATTGATTCCCTACACGGTACATCTTACCATCCTGAAAAAGAAATTACCATTACCGTTGGAGCTACCCAAGCCATTTTTACGGCCATATCTGCTTTTGTAAATACCGGTGATGAGGTAATCCTTTTTAAACCAGCTTATGATTGTTATGAACCCATTATAGAATTAAATGGTGGTATTCCCGTGTTTTTACAGCTAGATGCTGATGGGTATCAAATAGATTGGAGTTTACTGAAATCCAAGATAAGCGCAAAAACCCGTATGGTCATCATTAATACACCCCATAACCCTACTGGGGAAATTATGACCAAAGCAGACATGTTACAATTGCAGGAAATCCTAAAGGATACCAATATCATTGTTTTAAGTGATGAGGTATATGAACACATTATATTTGATGGCGAAGAACATGAAAGCGTTTCGCGGTATCCTGATCTTGCCACAAGAAGTATTGTTTGCGCCTCTTTTGGCAAAACATTTCACGTGACCGGTTGGAAAATAGGGTATTGTGTTGCTCCTGATACACTAATGCATGAAATTAGAAAAGTACACCAGTTTGCCGTTTTCTGTGTTGACCACCCAGTACAACGTGCTATAGCCACTTATCTTAAAACACCAAAACATTACTTGGAGTTAAATGATTTTTACCAACATAAAAGGGATTTGTTCTTAAATGGACTAAAAAGTTCGAGGTTTACCTTTACACCATCAAAAGGCACCTATTTTCAATTGTTGGATTACTCTGGAATATCAAATGAAAAAGATGAAGATCTTGCCAAAAAATTGATAGTTGAACATCAATTGGCGTGTATCCCAATTTCATCTTTTAACGTCAATAATCGTAACGATAACAAGCTACGATTTTGCTTTGCTAAAAAAGATCAAACAATAGAACAAGCATTGGAGATTTTATGTAAACTTTAGTTTAGAGACGCATTGATAAGAGTCATAAATTCTCCTATTTTATTGGGTTCTAACCATCTGGTTACCACTACTAAATTATGCTCTTTATCTATCACAATGAAATTACCTCCAAAGCCAGCGGCATAAAATATATTTTCAGAAAGGCCTTCCCAGTGGCGTGGCCCTTTCTTATTTAACCACCACATATACCCATAATTTACATTTGGAGCAGAGGGTTCAATAGCTTCTTGAATCCAAGCTTCACTTATCAATTGTTTATCTTTCCATTTTCCATCGTTCAAGAACAACAAGCCAAAACGAGCCATATCTTCCGCATTTATGAATATTCCGGCCCCAGAATGTCCTCCACCGGTAACTGATTTCATTTTAATGCCATCAATCTCAGTCCAAGCATTTTCATAACCGAACCATCTCCAAGTGGTAGATGCACCAATTTTATCCATTATATGCTCTTTTAAAACCAAGGGCATTGGCTTTCTCCAAACATGTGTAAGTGCGTAAGCCAAAACGTTTACACGAACATCATTATATTCCATAACTGTACCCGGTTCTTTCGGCTTTTCAAACTTCCAATCGTCAATTCCACCATTTTTTGGTGGTCTATCTGCCCAATCCTTACCTCCCCAAAGTTCTCCAGACCAAGCTGAGTTTTGCTGTAACAAATGCTTCCACATTATTTTACCATTATGTTCCCCTTTAAAAGTTCCATCCCAAATGTAATCTCGAACCAAGTCATTTGTACTTTCAATAAGCCCATGGTCAATTGCAAGACCAGCTACAGTACTCAAAAAACTTTTTGTTACACTAAAAGTCATGTCAACACGTTTTGTATCGCCCCACGATGCTACTACGTATCCGTTTTTAATGATAAGACCAGCAGGCCCTCCCCTTTTTTTGGTAGGACCCAAAATCTGATGAAAGGGTTCTTTTTCAAAACCTTTTAAAATTGCTATCCGTAAGTCTCTAGAGCCACTATATTC
Organism: Maribacter sp.; assembly: GCA_965662155.1. Taxonomy (GTDB): domain Bacteria; phylum Bacteroidota; class Bacteroidia; order Flavobacteriales; family Flavobacteriaceae; genus Maribacter. The sequence continues at coordinate 24,381 of CBFIGW010000006.1, forward strand.
ATTGGATTCCGCAAAATCTACCGCTTCTTGTAATTTATTTCCATCTACGCCGATACTATTTGGAGATTTCTGCTCCCATTTTACTATAGGTTCAGGAAAATACATTTGTGAAAATCCAGCAGATAGGCCAATTATTGCAAAGAAAAAAGACAAAATATATTTCATAGTGGTACAATTATTCTGGTATGAAGTTAACCAAATCAAATCGCATTAACCAATCTGTTTGTTTGTCCTTTCCAATAAAATAAGGATGTGTGCCAAACTGGTAAAATCCATGTCTTTGATAAAATTTAATGGCTTCTTTATTATGTTCCCAAACACCAAGCCATAAAAATGATTTTTGTTGTATATCAACCATGCTTTTAACCTTTTTCATCATTGTGGCACCAATATGGTTACCTTGGTACGATTGTAAGACATATATACGCTCTAACTCTACGGAATCTGTTTTTTTTACGTCGGTTTGTGCCGAATTAACGTTTAATTTAAAATACCCTACTAAGACATCGTTCTTATACACGAGGAAAAAATGACTATCTGGATTATTCAATTCTTCCTTTAGTTTATCTTCCGAAAAAGCAAAACGAATATATTCCTGAAAATCTTCAGGATTATTATCCTTTGCAAAAGCATCGATAAAAGTGTTCTTTGATATGTGCAATAACACCTCAAGATCATTTAATCCACATTTCTTATACTTAAGTAGCATATTACGAAAATAAAAAAAGGAGCAATATATATTGCTCCTTCCGGGGGAAATCAACCAAGACAAAATAATTTATTTGAGCGCTCTTTTATAATTAAACTAACACATTAATTATATTTTCTAACCGTAATTAAATCATTGTTATTTAAGTAACCTGCTTATTTTATTCTAATATGAACCGATTAGTAAAGAACTGACCTTAATAATAGGTGAAATTACGAACACGACTAACCAAACAAATATAAGTAGTATTTTTCTTACTTTTTAATTTTTATATAAAAAGTTTTTATTCGTCAAATAATTCATGAAAAAATAACGCTGCCAACATTAAGCTAAAAAAAAAGCACAAAAAAAGAGTAACTTGGGGAAATTACTCTTTTAAACTAATCTTTGTCCTATTAGTCTATAGCATAAATAATTTTTTGGTCAGTTGCAGTATACCGCTAAAAAAATCATTCCTGTATACTTGTATTTTTTCTTCTGGCGCAACGTTGTTGTGGGAATTCATTTTTAAAATATTTTAAAAGTAAATGGGGTTGTTATTTATTTCTCTGTTATAAATATACTATGAAACGCCGTTAGGAACCATATTATTGTTGTGAATATATCGTAAAATGTTGCGAACAAATAAAAGGTCAATTTTTTCGGATAAAAAGCACCTATTTTACTTTTAAATTTTCATTTCCGGAATGTCACCTTTAAAAATCAAAGTTCCCTCCGTGGCATTTTTGATTTCATCCACAGTAACCCCTGGTGCTCTTTCCAATAGTAAAAAACCTTCTGGTGTAACTTCTAAAACGGCTAAATTGGTTACTATCTTTTTAACGCATTGTACGCCGGTCAATGGAAGTGTGCATTTTTTTAATAGTTTAGACTTTCCGGCTCTATTGGTGTGCATCATGGCAACAATTATATCTTCCGCTGATGCAACCAAGTCCATTGCACCTCCCATACCTTTCACCATTTTTCCAGGAATTTTCCAATTGGCGATATCACCATTTTCTGCTACCTCCATAGCACCAAGAATGGTTAAATCTACATGCTGTCCTCTAATCATATTAAAACTAGTGGCAGAGTCAAAAAAAGATGCCCCTGGCAAGGTTGTTATTGTTTGTTTTCCAGCATTAATAATATCTGCATCTTCTTCTCCATCAACAGGAAATGGTCCCATACCCAAGACACCATTTTCACTTTGGAACTCCACACTAATATCCTCTCTCACAAAATTTGCGACCAATGTTGGTATGCCAATACCTAGGTTAACATAATAACCATCCTTTACTTCTTTTGCAATGCGTTTTGCAATACCTTGTTTATCTAGCATAACTTAAACCCTCTCTCTTACTGTTCTTTGCTCAATTCTTTTTTCGTAATCTTCACCTTGAAATATCCGCTGTACAAAAATACCTGGCACATGTATTTCGTTGGGATCCAATTCTCCGGCTGGTACCAACTCCTCAACCTCAGCAACAGTAATTTTTGCCGCCCCACACATACAAGGATTAAAGTTCCTGGCAGTACCCTTAAAAATAAGATTACCTGCTTCATCTCCTTTCCAAGCCTTTACAAATGAGAAATTAGCTTTAAAAGCTTCTTCTAGGACATACATTTTTCCATTAAACTCTCTTGTTTCCTTACCTTCAGCCACTTCGGTGCCATAGCCAGCTGGAGTAAAAAAAGCAGGAAACCCACCTTGAGCAGCCCTGCACTTCTCGGCTAAGGTTCCTTGGGGTGTTAATTCTACTTCTAATTCGCCACTTAACATTTGACGCTCAAACTCATCATTTTCTCCAACATAACTCGAAATCATTTTTTTTACCTGGTGTTTTTGTAACAACAGTCCTAGGCCAAAATCATCTACACCGGCGTTGTTAGAAATACAAGTAAGATTTTTAACCCCTAACCTAACCATTTCATTAATAGCCTTTTCAGGAATACCACAAAGCCCAAAGCCCCCTAACATCAATGTCATGCCATCACCAATACCTTCCAAGGCCTCGTGTACATTTGAAACCGTTTTTCTTATCATTTTTATACTTTAATTAATACGTCTAAAATAGCGAATTTTAAGCAGATTAAATAATAAAGGCCCTAGTAAACACTAGAGCCTTTAGTTACTATAATTATATGTCAAGAATACCTAAAAATCCAAATCTTCAAGGTCATCTTCTATTTGTTCATCTTTTTGTTGATTTTCCATAAACTTGGTACAATCTGTAACAATAGACATATCTTCAGGTTTTTCAAAATCATCTGTAGAGATACCTAGTTCTTTATCCTCATAATTTTTAGTCATATACAATCCCCAAATAGGTAATGCCATGGAGGCTCCTTGACCGTATGCTATATTCTTAAAATGAGTTGCCCTTTCTTCACCACCTACCCAAACACCAGTGACCAAATTAGGCACCATACCCATAAACCACCCATCACTATTATTTTGTGTAGTTCCGGTTTTACCTGCAATAGGGTTGGTTAAATTATAAGGGTATCCGGTTATAATTTCTTTATATACTGTATTATTTTTATTGTAGCTATGTCTTAATCTAGTGCCAGATCCTCCTTGTGTTACACCTTTTAATAAATCTATCATGGCATAGGAAACCTCCTTACTTAAAACATCCTTAGTTTCTGGAACATATTCATAAAGTACAGTACCATTTTTATCTTCGACCCGGGTAACCATAACCGGTTTCACATAAACCCCTTGATTGGCAAATGCACCATAGGCACCCACCATTTCATAAACGTTCATTTCTGAAACTCCTAATGCAATGGCGGGTACTTCTGCAATGTCTCTGGTGATACCCAAATTTTTACCTATTGTAGCTACTGATTTAGGCCCAACTTTATCTATTAATTGAGCGGTTATTGTATTCACGGAATTAGCCAGCGCCGCTTTTAAGGTTAAATCCTTGCCCGAATATTTAAAATCTGAGTTTCTTGGGCACCAAGGTTCCGGATTACCATGCTTATCCGCCTCAATACAATATTGAGTATCCGGTAAGGTTTCACAAGGAGAAAGTCTTAATTGATCAATGGCAGCGGCATAAACAAAAGGTTTAAATGTTGATCCAGCCTGCCTTGCCCCTTGAATAACATTGTCATATTGAAAATGTTTATAGTTGACACCTCCTACCCACGCTTTTACATGTCCGGTTTGTGGTTCCATGGACATCATAGAAGTCCTAAGAAAGGATTTATAATAACGAATGGAATCCATTGGGGTTAAAATAGTGTCTTTTTCCTTGGTTTCACTATTCCAATCAAATACGGTCATTTCCGTTTTTTTGGTAAATGATGCTCTAATATCTTTTTCGGATTTACCCTCCGCTTCCATTTTACGCCAACGTTCCGATGTTTTTATGGCACGTTCCATAATCCTATTAGTCTCCTCATCCGTTAAATCAAGGAAAGGCGTAGTAGGGTTTCTTTCTGGCGTATTTTGAACAAAAAATTCAGCTTGTAAACGTTTCATATGTTCAGATACTGCTTCCTCTGCATTAGCCTGCATTTTAGAATCTATCGTAGTATAGATTTTCAAACCATCCAAATACAAATTGTAACGATCTCTTTCCCCTTCTAAAGCCGGTTTTGGGTTTTTCTCAATCCATCCTTTCATAAACCTCTGCAAGTACATTCTAAAATAAGTAGCAAGACCTTCCCTATGATTTTCTGGATTATAGTTAATATCCATTTTTAAAGCTTGTAAAGAATCTTTTTCGGCCTCCGTTATGAAATCATATCTTTCCAATTGTCCGATTACAATATTTCTCTTGTTACGAGTTAACTCTTCCCTTCTTAAAGGATTAAATAAAGATGAGTTTTGCAACATCCCCACCAACATGGCAGATTCTTCAATTTTTAAATCTTTGGGTTCTTTTCCAAAATAGATTCTGGAAGCTGATCTAATACCATCCGCATTGTTCCCAAAATCATAAATATTAAGATACATACTAATGATTTCTTCTTTGGTGTAACTACGCTCTAACCTAGTTGCTAGGACCCATTCCTTTATTTTTTGGGTATACCTTCTCCAACCTTTTGCATGTGCACCCACAAAGAGCTGCCGTGCCAATTGTTGTGTAATTGTACTTGCTCCTCCTCTACTTCCTAAATACATGAACGCTCTTAGCGTACCCCTGGCATCTATACCAGAATGGTCCATAAAACGAATATCCTCACTAGCCATTAGAGTGTTCACCAAGTTATCTGGCAGGTCTTCAAATTTTACATCGGTACGATTATCGTCCAAATAAAATTTTCCTAATAGATTTCCATCTGAAGATATAATCTGGGATGCAAGATTGGTCTGTGGGTTTTCCAAATATTCATAAGGTGGCAATTCTCCGAATACTCCCCATGAAGCAGAAAGAAAAATTAAAGCTACCATGGCTATACCGGAAACGAATAAAATCCAAAACCACTTTATATATTTACCAAAACCTGAAGTTTTTTTCTTTTTTAACGCTTTTGCCATGAGCTCAAGGATTACTTTTAGTTATTTCCAAACCTATATCGGTAATTCCATCCAAGCCTATAACACCCGATATATTACCATTTTTACGCATTGCATGGGATACCTCTAAGGTATATACGCCAGAAGATGAGAAAACGATGTTTTCTTTATACCATAATTTATTTTCTTTTAAACTACTATTACCCTTACCTAGCCAAGTACCGTCTGGCAATGCCATGGCATATTCTAAGGTATCTTGCAACACTTCACCTTCTGGTGTAGTTAATGCGGTTATTAAAAAAAGGTTGCTGTATGGAAAAGTATCGTCGTTTCTAACGTTTATGTACATCTGGTGTTCTTGTAAGGTGTCCATTTCTGAAAAGGTAAATTCCATAATAGAATCCCTATTCCATGATGCTCCTTCTATGCTTTTATATTCTGAGGTTACGATGTTGGTGTTACATGAAAAGAAGCATATAACAACCAACAGGGTCAAAAGTGTACTACGCATTCTTTTTACTTCTATTTCTGTTTCTATTCCTATTGTTCTTTTTTCTATTCCTGTTCTTATTCCTCTTGCCTTTATTTTTTGGTTTGTCAAACCTTGTAAGACTGTCTTGGCCCACTACATTCTCAAAAACAACTTTTTCCTCTATCAGGTTATCAACGGAGAAGGACTCTAAACTGGCAACTTTTTCCTTCTTTTTATTCTTTTCTAGAATTTCATTGACCTGGTTTTTAGTCAACATATGCCAATTGGAGGGTTCATCCTTATAAGAAAACCACAACATCTCTTTAAAAATGTCTGTTTTCTGACAAAATGCCAATCCTTTTTCTGTAAGTAACTTAGTGTCTTGACCAGGAAAGTCTTTTAACGCATCTAGATAAACATCCAATTCATAGTTTAAACAGCATTTTAATTTACCACACTGCCCTGCCAACTTTTGTGGGTTTAATGAGAGTTGTTGGTAACGAGCAGCTGAAGTGCTTACCGATCTAAAATCCGACAACCAAGTGGAACAACACAATTCCCTACCACATGAACCAATACCACCTAAACGCTGTGCCTCTTGACGATATCCTATTTGGCGCATTTCTATGCGAATACCAAAAGCTTTCGCCATATCTTTTATCAATTGGCGAAAATCTACCCGATCCTCCGCAGTATAATAAAACGTTGCTTTTGAACCATCTCCTTGAAACTCCACATCAGAGATTTTCATTTGCAATTTTAAGATGATTGCTATTTCTCTGGCGCGTTTTTTTATCTCTTCCTCACGATTCCTGCACTTTTGCCAAATATCTAAATCTTTTTGTGTGGCTTTACGATATATTTTAGGAAGTTCTTCTTTTGTATGATCTATCTTTTTACGCTTCATTTGAACACGAACCAATTCCCCCGTTAAGGTAACCATTCCTATATCGTGACCAGATTGAGCTTGAGTGGCGACATTATCCCCAATGGAAAGAGAAAGATTCTCTGTGTTTTTAAAAAACTCTTTTCTACTGTTTTTAAATCGTATTTCAACAAATTCAAATGGCTTTTCCCCACTAGGCAGGGCCATATTTGAAAGCCAATCGAAAACAGTTAATTTATTGCAACCATCTGTACCGCAAGTTCCATTATTCTTGCATCCCTTTGGTTGTCCATCCTTACCGGTAGAACAACTACTACAACCCATACTATATATATTGATTTGGTAGAAAACAATTGGTTCTACCAAAATAGGTTCATAAAAAACTTATAGGTAAAGATAGTGTTTTTTTAATGCTATATAAAGTTGAATCTAGTTAACAACAGTATAATTATTTGTAGAACTATTGTTCTGTAAGTATGTTATTTACTTTAAAAAAGAAGCTACTTAGTTTTTAAATTTTAATACCTCGGATCTCCCCTTTTTAAAAATTTTATTACTTACCATTTTACCTTTTCTTAGTGCTTTTTGCTCTTCATAAGGTAGTTCATGAATTTCCTTACATTGATCAGAACAACAATCATTCATCTTTTCAGCACAAGATTTACATTGTATAAATAATAAGTGACAAGCCTCATTGGCGCAGTTTACATGTTCATCACAAGGCTCCCCACATTGGTGGCATTGTGCTATAATATCCTCACTTATACGCTCACCTCGACGATGATCAAAAACGAAGTTCTTGCCTTTAAATTTATTTTCTAAGTTTTTTTGGGCAACCTGTCTGGTGTACTCAATAATTCCACCTTCTAATTGATATACTTGTTTAAAGCCTTTGTGTTTATAATAAGCACTAGCTTTTTCACAACGGATTCCGCCAGTACAGTACATCACCAATTTCTTATCCTCTTTATGATCGGCCAGGTCCTGCTCTATAATATCCAAAGAATCCCGAAATGTATCTACATCTGGGGTTATGGCGTTCTTAAAATGCCCTATTTCGCTCTCGTAATGATTTCTCATATCTACCAAAACAGTGTCGGGATCCTCAATAAGTTCATTGAATTTTTCTGCCCCAACATGTATTCCTTTATTGGTAACATCAAAGCTTTTATCATTGAGTCCGTCCGCAACAATTTTATGGCGCACTTTTACTTTAAGCTTTAAAAAAGAAAGATTGTCTTGTTCAATGGCAATATTCAATCTTACATTTTCCAGAAAAGATATACTGTCTAAATGAGCTTTAAAGGCTTCAAAATTTTCAGCTGGAACAGATAGTTGTGCATTTATACCTTCCTTAGCCACGTATATGCGCCCCAGAACCTCAAGATCGTTCCAATGAATAAATAGGTGATTTCTAAATATGGAAGTATTTCCAATATGTGCATATTTATAGAAAGAGATGGTAAGCCGTTCCTTACCTGCTTCTTTTATAAGCTCCGCTCTTTCATTTGCACTTAATGTATTGTACAGTTGCATGCTATACCAATTATTTAAGTTAAACGAATTTTAGGCCGCAAATATACGAATTGTGAGTAGACCGTAAATTCAAAATTTATGCTTTTTCAATGGCCATAAACTTAAAGAGTCCCGAAAATTCGGGACTCTTTATTGGGCTATTCCATTTTGTTCTTTTTCATAGCATTCTTTAAAAAAGCTAAAAAAGGATATAGCCATCACATACCATTGCCACTAAAAACAATGGATTATACCATACTAACCAATACTATTCTCATAATAGATGAAAAAAAATAAAATGGTTGCGTAATGAGATACTTTAATTATTCATTTCAAAAAAGAAATGCTAATTTAGCTTCCCTAAAAAATAACTCATGAGTTCTGAAAAAGATGCAAAATTAAAAGCCCTTAAATTAACCTTGGATAAGTTAGACAAAACCTATGGAAAAGGTGCTGTCATGAAAATGGGAGATAGCGTTGTTGAAGATGTAGAAGTAATTCCTTCCGGTTCATTAGGACTTGATATCGCTTTAGGAGTAGGTGGTTATCCACGTGGACGCGTTATTGAGATTTACGGACCTGAATCTTCAGGTAAGACCACACTTACATTACATGCCATAGCCGGAGCTCAAAAAAATGGCGGTATTGCTGCGTTTATTGATGCTGAGCATGCTTTTGATAGATTTTATGCTGAAAAATTAGGTGTTGATATTGATAATTTAATAATCTCACAACCAGATAATGGGGAGCAGGCTTTGGAAATTGCCGATAATCTTATTAGATCAGGTGCCATTGATATCGTTATTATAGATTCTGTTGCTGCCTTAACTCCTAAAAGTGAGATTGAAGGCGAAATGGGAGATTCAAAAATGGGTCTTCATGCACGTTTAATGTCACAAGCGCTTAGAAAATTAACAGGCTCTATAAGTAAGACAAATTGTACCGTTATTTTTATTAACCAATTACGAGAAAAAATTGGTGTTATGTTCGGCAATCCTGAAACTACCACTGGTGGTAATGCCTTGAAATTTTATGCCTCTGTACGTTTAGATATTAGACGCTCTACCCAAATAAAGGATACGGACGGGAATGTAAAAGGGAACAAAACCAGGGTTAAAGTGGTTAAGAACAAAGTAGCTCCACCATTCCGTACTACCGAGTTTGACATCATGTATGGTGAAGGCATCTCCAAAGTGGGCGAGGTAATAGATTTAGGTGTTGAATATGAAATCATCAAGAAGAGTGGCTCATGGTTTAGCTACGGAGACACTAAACTTGGTCAAGGTAGGGATGCCGTTAAAACCTTACTACTAGACAATCCAGAACTATTTGAAGAGTTAGATGGTAAGATTAGGGAGGCAATTAATGCCCTTAATCAGTAAAAGAAACCATTTCTTCTTATAATTAAGGGACAAACGCAACCTTTTTTCTATATTTTCATCTTGGTCATAAAGGATTACTTATGATGAGGATTAAAGTAATAGTGCTCGTGGTTATCTGCGGATTATTGTTGAATAACTGTTCCATTGAAGATGATGGGCCTAACTTTCACTTCACGGCGCTTTCAATAACAAGTGCGGATTTGCCAGAGTCATTTTCATTAAATCAAACCTATAAGATAAATGTCAGCTATCTTTTGCCGGATGGTTGTACCACATATGAGGGTTTTGATATAACCAAAGAAGATACTACACTAAGAAACGTTGTAGTGGTTGGCGCTGTTAGAACAGATGAAGTATCTTGTACACAAGAAGTCATAGAACAAGAAGCTTTTTTCAACTTTGTTGTTATTTATAACGAACCGTATACTTTTAGATTTTATCAAGGTGATAACAGTGAAGGGGAAGCAGAATATTTTGAGGTGGTAGTGCCCGTAATTTAAAACCCTAATTAACCCAACCAAATTTGAGTGCCCTAGAAGAACTCATAGATAAATGTAAAAAGGGAGAACGCAAGGCCCAAGAAAAACTATACCGTGAGTATGCAAATGTACTTTTTGGTATATGTCTTAAATATTCACGTAATAAAACGGAAGCTGAAGATAATCTTCACGATAGTTTTATGACCATTTTTGATAAAATAGAACAATACAAATCCAAGGGTTCTTTTGAAGGATGGATCAAGAGAATTACAGTAAATACAGTACTTCAAAAATATAGAAAAGAAGAATATCTAAAAGTTGTTGATGACAATATAGAGGGAGAGGTTGATATAGAATCTACCTATACGGACATTGATCTTCAAACTTTATTAGGTTATATAAGGGAGTTGCCCAATAAATACCGTGCTACTTTTAATTTATATGTTTTAGATGGTTATACACATAAAGAAATCGGAACACTATTAGGAACATCTATTGGCACATCTAAATCTAATCTTGCACGTGCAAGAATGCTTTTAAAGCAAAAAATAGAATCTAAACTATCCCAATCTGTTATAGGATTGGTTGTAATTATAGCAAATGGTTTGTGAACCTATAGTTCACATAAAAAAATATAAGTCTTTATAAGATGGATAAAAAAAATATAGACGAACTTTTCCAACAGAAATTCGAGGATTTCAAGGAAACACCAGATGAAAAAGTCTGGACAGGGATTGAAGCTGCGCTAGACGAAAAACGAAAAAAGCGAATGATACCTATTTGGTGGTCATGGGGTGGTATTGCGGCTGCATTGCTTATCGGTTTTATTTTGCTAAACCCCTTTGCAGGCAACATAACTACTGACACTAACATCACTGATGCGGAACAATTAGAGTCGCCAACTGAAACAAAAGCAACTGGCACAAAGGATACTAAAATAAACACGAGTTCTGACCCAGTAAAAAATGTTGTAATTATTCCTGAAAAGTACGAAAACCTAGTAAATAGCGAACGGAATAATAAAACAAATACAGTGGTGCCCAACCAACGTTCTGTGGTTTCCAATACACCTAAAAATAGTATAAAAATGAAGAATACATCCGCTTTTACCCAGGTAAAAGAGGATTTCAAAAAACAAGGTTCAAGTATTCAAACTATTAATAATAGAGAGGATCAAAATATAAAATCAACACAAGAAATTGCTGCAAATCAGATTCAAGATTCTTATGCGAATCCTAAAAATGAGGATTCTAAAACTAGACAGAATACTACTTTAAATCCATCTGAGAACAACCCTGTTGAAAAAAACAAAGCATTAGAAACAGCAATAACATCCAACCAAAAAGAAGAAGAAATAAAACCCAATAAAAAATCAATTTTTGAGGAAATTGAAGAAACTGATAAAGAATTAGTTGCCGAAAATAAAGGCAAAAGATGGTCTGCAGGTCCAAGTATAGCACCAGTTTACTTTAATGCCATAGGAGAAGGTTCACCGGTTCATTCCAGTTTTGTTCCTAACTCAAAATCAGGGAACGTTAATTTAAGTTATGGACTGTCATTAGCTTATGAAATTAGTCCTAAACTTACGGTACGGTCTGGTGTGCATAAAGTAGATTATGGTTACGACACTAATAATGTGTCTTTTTCCACATCTTTATCCGCTATTAATAATGGTCAAATTAGTACCATTGACTATACCTCAACCTCAAAAAACCTGGTAGTAACCAGTAAGGAAAGTCCTAACTCATCTTTAGCTGCTACCAACAAGTCCATAGATTTCTTGGCACAAAACCCACAAAAAGATGGTATTATGTCCCAACAACTAGGTTACATTGAGGTTCCTATGGAGCTGAACTATGCTGTAATAGACAATAAATTTGGGTTAAACATTATTGGTGGGTTAAGCTCATTGTTCTTGGTAGATAATGCCGTAGCATTGACTTCTGGTAATCTTACTACAGAAATGGGCGAGGCAAATAATGTAAATGACCTAAACTTTAGTGCAAATTTTGGCTTAGGTGTAAACTATAAATTCTCCCAAAAAATTAGATTAAATATTGAGCCGGTGTTTAAATACCAATTAAATACGTTTTCCCAGACACAAGGGACATTTAATCCATATTCATTAGGGGTTTATAGTGGACTAAGTTTCAGATTTTAATGACTTTAGTATTACACCTCGCACTTCTTCCCGTAGGGTGCTTTTGTCCTCTTGGTCCAGGATACCTGTTTCAAAAAACTTATGAACAGTAATTCGGGTCACACCAGGACCTCCACTAAAAAAAGTAAATGAAAATCGTGCTTTATTGTCATGAAATGTCATTGGAACTACCGGAATTTTATGTGCAATGGCCATTTTAAAGGCCCCATCCTTAAATTGGTCTAAAACAACAGTTTCGTCATCGGGGACACCTCCTTCGGGAAAAATACAAATACTCAATCCTTGATTTAATCTTTTTTGTGCTCGTCTATACACGCCAGTTCTGCTCTGTGTACTATCACGATCTACCATTATACAAACGCGTTTATAAAAAAAACCAAAAACAGGAATATTTACCAATTCTTTTTTACCCACAAAAACAAATGGGTTTCTACTCGCGTATAGCATCATCATTATGTCCAACATACTGGTATGGTTGGCCACCAACATATAACTTTTTTTTCGAACGATTTTTTGCTTGTATATCATCTTTGGAAAACAGGCCATACCATAAAGAATGGGCTTTGCCCATAGATTGCGTGCCATCCAAAAAAACTGGGGATACCATTTTTCTTTCGAGGCAAACAATAGTAAGAAAGGGAAAAAGACGAAAATAGGCACAGCGACCAAAATATAGAACCAAATACGGTACAAGGTCCAACCTATTTGCTTTATAATTTTAAGCATGGATCAAAAATAGTTATTTGCGTTCATTTTTTTCGATTTGTTTTACCTTTGCTTACTTAGATAAAAAGTACATGGCAAGAATTTTAACGGGAATACAAAGTACCGGAACACCACACTTAGGAAATATCTTGGGAGCAATTATCCCTGCAATACAAATGGCCCAAGACCCAAAAAACGAGTCGTTTTTATTTATTGCTGACATGCATTCCTTGACCCAGATTAAAAATGGTGAAGATTTACGAAATAACACCTATCGAACTGCTGCTACTTGGCTTTCTTTTGGTTTAGATATAGATAAAACAGTTTTTTATAGACAGAGCGATGTACCTCAGGTAACAGAGCTTTCATGGTATTTAAGTTGTTTCTTCCCGTATCAAAGGTTAACCTTGGCGCATTCTTTCAAGGATAAAGCTGATAGATTGGAAGATGTAAATGCCGGACTTTTTACCTACCCAATGCTTATGGCAGCGGATATATTGTTGTACGATGCCAATATTGTACCTGTTGGTAAAGACCAATTACAGCATTTAGAAATGACCCGTGATGTAGCTTCGCGCTTTCATGCCCAACTAGGGGAAACCTTTGTCCTGCCCGATGCCAAGGTTCAGGAAGAAACCATGTATATTCCAGGTACGGATGGTGCCAAAATGAGCAAGAGTAAAGGAAACCTTATTGATATTTTTCAGACCGATAAAAAACTGCGTAAACAGATTATGGGTATCCAAACGGACAGTACTCCCATGGAAGACCCTAAAGACCCGACTACAGACAACGTTTTTGCTTTGTATAAAATCTTGGCCACACAACCACAGATAGAGGAAATGACTGCAAATTACTTGGCAGGCAACTACGGTTATGGCCATGCAAAACAAGCACTTTACGATGTTATTCTAAACAAGTTTGAGGAGCCAAGAGAAAAGTTTGAGTACTATATGAACCATCTTAACGAGGTAGATGACGCCTTAGCCATAGGAGCTGAGAAAGCCAAGAAGGTTGCCGATGGAGTACTGAAAAGAGTAAGGGAAAAGTTAGGGTATTAATTTCTCCATTTCTTTCATATTTATTTATTTCTATCTATTGACCAAATAGGTTTTTAATAACTGGTTTTTATACAGGAATCTTAATTCGGTGGTCAATACATACTATTTTCATCAAACATACCAATGGGTCGGTTATTTAGTATAGAAATTATTTGATTAAAAAACACCATCAAGTTTTGCTTGCGTTTTTTGTCGATGAACAACCCATACAAAATAGAATCAGTATTTTAATTACCATATAACCAACTAAATAGTCGGTAAAACATCAAATTGCTTCAAACAATTTCCCTGGCAATGGGCGTATAACTCCCTTCATTTCCATGGCTAACAAAGTAGAAGATGTTTTAAAAATTGGAAGATTACAGGCTAGTGCAATACTATCTAAAAGCTGCTTCCCATTTTGTTGTAAATAGGTGTAAATTCCTTGTTCTGTTTCATCCAAATCAACAAACAATTGTTTTTGTACTGTTTTGGATGTTTGCTCTTCTAGTGACCAATCCAATAAATAAATTAAATCGGCAGCTGAAGTCAACATATGTGCCTTTTGTTGTTTTATCAAATTATTACAGCCAATACTGTATTTATCAGTAGTTCTTCCAGGAACAGCGAACACGTCACGGTTATAACTATTGGCAATATTAGCGGTTACCAAACTGCCGCCTTTTTCCGCAGACTCTACCACAATAGTGGCTTCACTAATACCTGCTATAATTCGATTGCGTTTTAAAAAATTCTCCCGTTCAGGGCTACTGGAGCTCCAAAATTCTGTCAAAAAACCTCCATTCGACTTTACATCCGTTTGGTATTTGGCATGTGTTTTTGGGTAAATTTGATTGAGACCATGAGCTAAACAACCTATGGTCTGTAAACCATGATTAATGGCTGCTTTTTGAATACAAATATCAACACCATAGGCAAAACCACTAACGATAATAGGGTTTAAAGGAGCAATCTCCTCAATAAACCGCTCACAAAACGCCATACCATAACTAGTAATCTTTCTCGTCCCCACTACACTAATGATTTTACGGTTATTCAAATCAATTTTTCCTTGTTTAAATAACACTATGGGACTGTCTATGCAGTGTTTTAGATAATTGGGGTAGTCTGGGTCCAAAAAATAAGTGTACTCAATATTATTTTTGGCTATGAATTGTAATTCTGCCTCAGCAGCTTCTATATGTTCGGCGTCAAACAAATGCTTTATAGTATGTGTGCCAATACCATCAATTTTTAAGAGGTGATTCTTTTTATCGTTAAAAATGGCCTCTGCACTACCACAATGGGAAATTAATTTCTTTGCGATCACATCCCCTACATTTGGCACATTTTGCAATCTTAAAATTGCAAGAAGCTCATCATTAGTACGTTGTGGATGCATCATTTAAAATGGTTATGGACTAACAAATATAATGTTAATAAAAAGTTATGTAGACCGTTTTGAACACTGTATTTTTTTTTGATATTTGTGTCCAATGATGGTAGAACAATATATTAGTGATTTACTTTATAGATACAACTGCGTAGTCGTACCTAATTTTGGAGCTTTTCTTACACAAAAGGCTTCCGCAAGATTAAATTCTACTACAAACACTTTTTTTGCCCCTTCAAAATCCATCTCTTTTAATGAACAACTAGCCACAAATGATGGACTATTGGTTTCCTACATTGCCGAAACTGAAAAAAAATCATTTGAAACGGTACTAGCGGTTGTTGAAGAAATTGTCAGTAGCTGGAAGCAAACATTGGCAAATGGTGAGAAATTAAGTTTAACGCATATTGGTCTACTTTGGACCAATGCTGAAGATAAGATTCAGTTTCAACCCTATCAAGAGGTTAATTATCTTACGTCTTCATTTGGCTTGGCTGCCTGTAAATCTATTCCGGTTACACGCGAAGTCTTAAAAGAAGAAGTAGTTGCCATAGAACAAAAAATACCTTTTATAATTAGTCCTGAACAACGGGAAAAGACCTCTTTTAGGCCTTACTTAAAATATGCCGCTATTTTTCTGTTAGCTTTATCTACAGGCTTAACAGGGTTTAGATTTGTTCAAAACCGTATTGTAAATGAGAAAGTAGCTCGGCAAGATGCTCAAGAACAAGTAACAAAACAAATACAGGAAGCAACTTTTTTTGATACAACACCAATTGAGTTGCCGACAGTTAATGTAGATGCAGTTGCCGCTGCTATGACGCCCGTTACTTCTGGAAGGCATCATATAATCGCTGGTGCATTTAGAATAAAGGCCAATGCAGAAAATAAAATAAAGTCGCTTAAAGCAAAGGGATTCAATGCTGCGTATTATGGCACTAATGCATATGGACTGCACATGGTTACCTATGACCGTTTTAAAGATGCTAAAGAAGCCTTGTCCGCCTTAAAGAAGATAAAAAGGTCCCATTCTAGGGATGCTTGGATGCTTTCGGAAAAATAAGCCGTACCGCTTACGCCTAGAATATTTATGCCTCGTATCTTTGCAGAAAATTTCTATCATGAAAGCGAAAACACCTTCGGAATCCAGAACTACCATGACCGATATGGTCCTTCCCAGCGAGACCAATGCCTTACAAAATCTATTTGGAGGGGAACTTTTAGCGCGTATGGACCGTGCGGCAAGCATTGCAGCTGGCAGACATAGTAGAAGAATTACGGTTACCGCCTCCGTAAACCATGTAGCTTTTAATCTTGCCGTGCCCTTGGGTAGTGTAGTAACAGTTGAAGCAGCAGTTTCCAGGGCCTATACAACTTCAATGGAGGTGTATATTGATGTTTGGATAGAAGACCGATACAATGGGAAGCGTACAAAGGCAAATGAAGCTATTTATACTTTTGTTGCAGTTGATGAAACGGGCAAACCAACCGAAGTACCAGAACTACAACCCGAAACCCCATTGGAAAAAGAAAGATATGACGGTGCCTTACGCAGAAAACAGCTAAGCCTCGTGCTGGCCGGTAAAATGAAACCAGACAATGCTACCGAACTAAAAGCACTTTTTACTAAAGTTTAAAAATCAAAGTGGTCTGGATGTGGGCCAATACGTTCTCCCCTGTCCAAACTATCCAAATAGGCTACATCTTCCTGGGACAATTCAAAATCAAAAATATCCGCATTGGATGCGATGCGGTCTTTATGAACAGATTTTGGAATGGTAACCACTCCTTTTTGAAGATTCCATCTCAAGATAATCTGGGCAACAGATTTGTTATACTTATTGGCCAATTCCTTGCAAATATCCAATCCAAAAACTTTGCCTTGCATAAATGGGGACCATGCTTCATACTGTATGGTATTTTTGTTGCAGAAGTCTAATAAATCCTGTTGTACCACATAAGGATGAAACTCCATTTGGTTCACCATGGGAACAATATTTGACGCGCTCATTAAATCTACCATATGATGTTTAAGAAAATTACTTACCCCAATGGCCCTTACCTTTTTTTGCTCATAAAGGTATTCCATGGCCCGCCAAGTATCTTTGTATTTCTCCTTCACCGGCCAGTGTATCAACAGTAGGTCTAAATAATCTAGCTGTAGGCGTTCTAAACTATCCTCAAATGATCTGATGGCATTATCATAACCTTGGTCGGAATTCCACACCTTGGTAACCACGAAAATATCAGATCTAGGTACGGAACTTTCCTTAATTCCCTGACCAACGCCTTCTTCATTATTATAAATTGATGCTGTATCTATATGGCGATACCCAATTTCCAAAGCATGCTTCACGGCATCTATAACCTCTTGGTTATTTTCTGCCTGATAAGTACCTAGACCCAAGTAGGGCATATCCACACCATTGCGCAGTTGAAATGTACCTTGTAAGTCCGTAATTATTTTATTATTTCCCATACTCAACTTATTATAATTGATACACCCATTCCTCTGGGTTTAGTTTTGATGTGTCCTGATACAAATAAAATTTTAATCTTGTTTGACCATTAGACCGATTGGTATAAATAGTCCCAAGCTCTTCCTTTATAGCTACTTTATCGCCCTTTTTTACATACAAATCGGACAAATTGTAATACGTACTTATAAAATTGCCATGTTTTATTTGCACTCCTTTATTACCGCCGGGAACAGCTAAAATAGCAATGACCTCTCCTTCAAAAATTGCCCTTGCTTTTGATCCCTCATCCGTAGCTATTATTACACCATTACTTTGGTGTTTTATACCAGGATAAACAGCATCCTTATAAATTCCAAATCCTTGGCTTTTAATCCCCTTTTCTACAGGCCATATTAATTTACCCTTGTTAGCGGAAAAATTATTGGCTACAATGGCCGCTTCGGGTGTTAATACAAACTTACTGCTACTTCTAGTGGTAGCGCTCCCAGATTTTTTATTGGATGCCGCAATGGCAGAACGAATCAATCTTTCAATTTGTTGGTCTACCTTACGTGCTTCGGCTTTTTTCCTATTAATGGCACTGACATATTTACTCTCGTTCTGTCTTATAGTACCCAATAAGACCTTTTGTTGTTGAATCTCTCCGAATAACTGGTCTTTTGCTTTTTTATTCTGTGTCAACAGAACCTCCTTTACTTTTCGTTCTTCGTTTAAATCGCTATTTAGTCTTGTAAGTTCATCTGTTTTACTGATTATCTGCTCTCCTTGTTCTTTTCTGTAATCTGTATACTGCTTCATATATTGCAGTCTTTTAAATGCCTGATAGAAGCTCTCTGAAGACAATAAGAACATTAGCCTATTCTGCTTGGACCTGTTTTGATAAGATTTCTGTATCATCTTGGCATATTCCTCCTTGATTTCCTGTAGTTCATTTCTAAGTTTCCCAATACTTCTGATATTGGTGTTTATTTGTCTATTTAAAAGATTGGTCTGTTGATTGGTTACACGTATCAATTGTTGCCGTACCGAAATTTTTTTGTCCAAGGCCTCCATTTGATCTAAAACATTGCCTTTTTCCTTTTTTTCAGCGAATAGTAACCGGTTAATGTCCCTTATTTCACTTTGTAATCGTTCGCGCTTTTCCTCCAATGCTTTTTGCTCACTGGTCTGCCCATAACTATTTTGGGCCGAAATGACCAAAAACAAACAAATAATAAGTTTTTGTATTATGTTGAAGTTCATATTATTTTAAGACCACTTCTTTAAAACCTTTTGGTATTTTATATGGGAAATTAATAGTTCTGTTTAACTCCAAACCACGGTACTCCAGTGATATGGCGTTCCTTTGGTTTTCTTCCAATGCCAAAATCTTTATTTCATTTGGCAAAATATCTTTTTCTACCTGTTGGTAGTTTTCATATCTAATTTCCAATAGCTGTTTTTTTAATGGCTGGGTCAGTTGTTGCATTGCCATTTTAAAATTTTTAGGTTCTATTTGGAACAAGGTTTTATACAGAACCGCAACTTCTCTAGGTTTTAGTTGATATGCGCCCTCGGCTATGGAAATATTGTATTTCTGTGACCGCAAATCCACAATTGCCTGTCCAAGGAGCAAATTTTGTAGCATTTCAAAATCCACATCTGTGCCCAATAATTTGCTCAAATATGAAAAATCCCCGTCAAAATACTCGTTCTGCAACTTATTATAAAACGACACCCTATTTGGAGTAACATAAGCTTTTACTATGCCCAAAGGAGCACTCATCCAAATGCCCTTATCTTTCTCCATGCGTAAGCTAACCGTAAAGTTTTGCGATGTATCTCCATCGGAATAATCAATCTTTACCTTACCGCTTAAGGTCTTGAAACTAGTTGTGTTTTGATAATGTGTTTTTATAACGGATTTGGAACTTAATCTACTGTCCACTGAACCGTCTGTTAGCACTTTAGTGCTTTTACATGAAACAGCCACCAATACTATAATGCCTAAAACAGCATATTTCATACAATTCCATTTATTCTTTATCATAGCTTAAAATCCAGGTTTCATCTTACTAAGATACATATTTGCCTTTTCGGGATCGTTTGTTTGAGTATATACAGAAGCCAGTTCTTTATAAATTTTATTTTCTAGTGGTACGTTGTTCAGTAGATAGTCCAATGCTGTTTCTAAATTTTCAATGGCATCGTCCCACTTTTTATTTCTGTTTAAACCTACCCCATAGGCGTAATAAAAATAAGGCTGAGAAGGAAAATTATCCAATGCCTCCTGTGAAATTTCTAATAATTCTATGATACTTTCGGAAACAATGAACTTATCTATAGATTTCTTATAGTTTTCTAATTCATTATTTTCTGAATTATCTAAATCAGCAGTGGTTTTTACAACGGACTTGTTATCATCATTTTTGGCAATGGAATCGTTTATTTTCGACTCTAAATATGCTAACAAATCAATACTTTTAGCTTCTTTTAAAGCGTTTTTGGCCTCTAAGAAATCACCATGTTCAAAATATACTTTGGCAATATTGGTTTTTAAGTCATTATTATCCCATGGCAAATATTCCCTTACCATTGTCAATGACTTCATTTGAGCCTTCAATATTTTCACCATTGTATTTGCGTACCAATAATTTTCAGGTTTCGCGTTTATAGTTTCTATAGCGTATTGTT
The DNA here is from genome assembly GCA_965662155.1 of Maribacter sp. Taxonomy (GTDB): domain Bacteria; phylum Bacteroidota; class Bacteroidia; order Flavobacteriales; family Flavobacteriaceae; genus Maribacter. The sequence continues at coordinate 44,732 of CBFIGW010000006.1, forward strand.
CCGCTCTTATATATTGCTTATCCAGCAAATAGGTTTTAGCAAGTTCATAGGTAATTACATCGGTATCCGGAGCTAAATCTATACAAGAAAGAAAAGCATTTATGGCTTTGTCATAATTCTGAATTCCTTTTTGTTTTAACCCTTCAAAAAAGAGCTCTTGAAACTCATCTGTATATTCCTCTAAAAAAACGGCAGCACTTTCCTCCTCTACTATTTCATTTTCCTCTTGTGCATAAGTTGCCATAGGCAAAAGACTTATACCTAAAGAAAACCATATGTATGAAAAAGTGCTTTTCATATTCCTTAAAACTTATTTTACCCCTGTGCTACCAAAGCCTCCCGAGCCACGATCTGTGTCTGATAACACTTCAACTTCTTCCCATACAGCTCGTTCATGTTTGGCGATGACCATTTGGGCAATTCTTTCGCCGTTTTCAATTACAAAAGGCTCGTTGGACAGGTTAACCAAAATAACCCCCACTTCACCTCTATAGTCAGCATCAACCGTGCCAGGAGCGTTTAATACGGTAATCCCCTTTTTTGCAGCCAGTCCACTTCTAGGTCTAACCTGGGCCTCAAAACCTACAGGCAACTCTAGAAATAATCCGGTTGGTATAATAGCTCGCCCCAAGGGTTCTAAAGTTATGCTTTCTATCAAGTTTGCCCTAAGGTCCATACCTGCGGATGCCATTGTTTCGTAATGCGGTAATTTATGTGCGGATGCATTGATGATCTTGATTTTCATCTATCTAGTTTTATTTTAAAAATTGTAATGAAATTATTTTCTAATAAAGACCTTTCTTAAATTATCAATTTCCAATTTATATACCAAGCCAAGGAATATTAAAAACAGCGGTAGCCCAGCATATAAATTTCTATCAAAGATATAGAAGGAAACAAAGGAAAACAGTATAGAAATTCCTAAGTAAAATATAATTTTTCTAAAATTATAGGGAATAGGATAATACATTCTTCCTAAAGCAAAGGAGAGTAACATCATACTGCCATAAGCTACCAAAGTTGCCACCGCAGAGGCCATGTAGCCGAAATAAGGAATAAAAACAAGGTTAATAACTATGGTCAGCACGGCGCCAATCAAAGAAATATAGGCCCCAAACTTAGTTCTATCGGTAATTTTATACCAAACCGATAAATTGTGATAAATTCCCAGGAAGAAACTAGCCAGTACAATTAATGGTACAATTGACATGGCATCCCAATATGATTCATCTGAGACTATCATTACTTTTAAAACATCGGCAAAAACGACAACGCCCAAAAGAATAATACTTCCTAACACCACAAAATAATTGGTAATCTGCGCATACGCCTTTTGTGGGTTTTTAGTTTCTGAATGACTAAAGAAAAAAGGTTCTATTCCCATACGAAAAGCTGTAGCAAAAAGTGTCATAAATAGTGCTAGTTTATAACATGCGGAATATTTACCCATTTCACTCTTTGCAATATCTTGAGGCAATAATTCTGACAATAAATATCTATCAAAAACCTCATTGACCGTAAAAGCTATGCCCGCCACCATAACCGGCATGGCATAAGTAAGCATTCGCTTCCACAATATCCTATCAAAAACATAAGGTCTCCTAATATAAACACGAAGCATTAATAAAAGGGTTACACCACTTGCAATAAGATTGGAAATTAAAATGTAAATTACCTCAAAATCTGGAATAAAAATAGATTCTAAAAGACCCTGCCCATCTCCATTGACCAATTTAGGTAACAAAATTAGAAAGAAAAGATTAAGTCCTAAGTTTAATACCACATTCAAGATTTTTACAAAAGCATACCGCATCGGTTTCTCATTGGCCCTTAACCATGCAAAAGGTATAATAACCAATGCATCTAAAACCAAGATACCGAACACATAGTTCATGTATTTTAGTTCTATGTTCAATCCATTGGCTATGCCTGTTTTAAAAACAACCCCTAATATCAAAAAGAGTACTGATGAACCTACAATTGACAATAATGAAGTACTGACGACCTTTTTTTTGTTTTCCCCTTCCTTATAAAATCTGAAAAACGCAGTTTCCATACCATAGGCCAAGAAAACATTAAAAATGGCAAACCATGAGAAAATAAGGGTCACTTCACCATAATCCTCCGGAGGCATTACCGCTGTATATATGGGTACTAATAAAAACGAAAGCATTCTAGGCAAGACCGTGGCCAAGCCATAAATAGCCGTTTGTTTAAAAAGTTTTTTGAGTGGATTCAATCTATATTGGTTGAAGCCTTAAAAGTACCTAATTACTACGGTTAAACAAAGCTAGTTTTTTGGTCCTCTATGACTTATTGATTGTTTTTGCTTTAGTTGGCATTATGAATATATTGGAGCGGTACGTTGTGCAAGGAGCTTATTGTAATTTGTTTAAAATCTGAAATAAAAGCCAATATTATTGACTGCTTTCAGCAACAATAGCTAATCTTCAGACAATTGCATTCTTTTCATGGCTACAAACGCAAATATAAATGCTACCAATAAAAATATAGCGGCTAAGGTATATGGGGCTCCTGGGAAATAGGTTTTACCTTCTGGCCGAATAAAAAAATAAAAAACAGGAGAAAATATCAATTGTCCCAAAATGGCAGTTACACTTACCAAACCAGTAATAGAACCTTGTAAATTACCTTGTTCTTTTTCGGATACTTGATTAGAAATTACCCCCTGAACAGTTGGGCCAGCAACTCCCCCAAGGGCATATGGGATTAAAAAGGCATATAACATCCAGGGCTCGTTAGCTAATGAAAAAAGGAACATTCCAACTGTCCATAATAGAAAGCCGACTGACACCACGAGTCTTTTACCAAATTTATTCACGAAATACCCTACCAAAAAGCCTTGAACAATGGCAACCAATAAACCTACCACCATTAATGAAACACCTATTTCCTTTGGACTCCAATCATAGCGCTCAATTCCGTAATAAGACCAGGTAGAAGGCAATGCCTGACCGGCTAAATTTGCTAAAAAGAAAGCAAAGATCAATAACAATACCCCCTTGTAATTTCTCAGCGCCAGTAATGATACCCCAGGTATCATTTTCATTAAGCTAATGGATCTTCTATTTTCCGGGGCCAAAGATTCAGGTACAAATAACCAGCCAAAAAGAAAATTTGCAAAAGTTAAACCCGCTGCAATGTAAAAAGGCAATCTAATATTTATCTCTCCAAAAAAGCCTCCAATTCCAGGACCTATAATAAAGCCTAGACCAAAAGCTGCTCCAATTAGGCCAAAGTTTTTTGCCTTGTTCTCCTTTGTGCTTACATCAGCTATATATGCTGATGCTACCGTAAAACTT
>CBFIGW010000007.1:0-45143 GCA_965662155.1 Maribacter sp.
AGCCGTGTCATTTTTCATTATAATCCACTTTTGGCTAAGATCACCATGAAAAACAGTAAAACCTATGGATTCATAAAACTGTTTGGACGCTTCAATGTTTTGAACATTTAAGCTTACGGAAAAGGTTCCTAAATTCATTTCGATTGTTTTTTGGATTGATTATTCCTTAAACTACGAAATTATTTTTGATTTTATCTACAACGGTTTGGGCCAATTTAATTTTACTCTCTACCGTCCAGCCTGCAACATGTGGGGAAAGTATCACATTTTCTGCCTGAATCAAATATTGAAAAGCCTCGGGCAAACTATCATCTGTAAACATATTTTCAAATGAAGATTTTTCATATTCCAAGACATCCAGACCAGCGCCTAAAACTTTACCTGATTGTAGCGCAACAACCAAATCTGTGGTTTTTATGCATTTGCCCCTTGCCGTATTAATTATCCAAATTGGTTTATGGAATTTTTCAATAAATTCTGTATGTATCATACCAATGGTCAACTCGGTCTGTGGTACGTGTAAACTAATTACATCAACACGTTGTTGAAACTCCATGATTCCTACTTGGCGGGCATTTTCATCTTCCACACCACCTTTTATATCGTAGCAGATCACTTCTTCAACATCAAACCCCCTCAATTTTTTGGCAAAGGCCTTGCCCATATTTCCATAACCGATAACACCAACGGTTTTACCCTCTAATTCAATTCCCCTATTGCCTTCACGGTCCCATTTGCCATTTCTAACTTCCCGATCGGCAGTATGTAGTTTGTTAAATAAGGACAAGAGCATGCCCAGGGCATGTTCACCCACGGCATTTCTGTTTCCCTCTGGTGCCGCTGCCAAAAATATGCCTAATGATTTGGCATATTTGGTATCTATATTTTCTAGTCCAGCTCCTAGGCGACCAATGAACTTTAAATTTTTTGCCTTATCCAAAAAGGACGCATCTATTGTAAATCTGCTTCGAATAATGAGTCCGTCATAGGATTCTATTTTTGCCTCTATTTCTTCTTTTGATGAGGTGTAATCTTCATCATTTTGTAAACCTAGCTCATTAAACTGATCTATAATTAAAGGGTGATTTATATCAACATGAAGTACTTTCATTGGTTTTTTGAGATGTTTTATGTGTAATGAATATAGTTATTTTGTTATCTGTTTGTAAAAAACAGGTCAGATGGCATCTTTCTAGAACTAGATTCCCAGAATCAATTTTGCTATCATAAAATAAATTAGAATACCGAAAATATCATTGCTGGTAGTGATAAAAGGTCCTGTTGCAATTGCGGGGTCAATTCCTCTTTTATCTAAAAATAGAGGAATAAATGTGCCAATAAACCCAGCAACAACGATAACGGCTATCAAAGAAATCGATATTGCCAGAGCGGTTAAGAAATCACCTTTCCAAATCCAAGTAAATAGAAGTAATAAAGCTGCCAATATAATGCCATTTAAGAGTGCTAAAAGCATTTCTTTTATAAGTCGGTCACCAATACTGCCACGAATATCGTCATTCGCCAGACCTTGTACAATTATGGCACTGGATTGCACCCCAACATTTCCTGCCATTGCTGCTATCAATGGGGTAAAGAGGAACAAAATGGTATATTTTTTAAACATTTCCTCAAAACCACCCATAATTACAGCGGCCGCAGCACCACCGAACAATCCTAGAATAAGCCATGGTAAACGGGCACGTGTCAATTGCCAAATACTATCATCTGCCTCTACATCTTGGGAAATTCCTGCTGCCATTTGATAATCCTTGTCCGCTTCCTCACGGATAACATCTACAATATCATCAATGGTAATACGGCCTACTAACCTGCCGATCTCATCTACAACGGGTATAGCCTCTAAATCATATTTAGACATTATCTTAGCTACTTCTTCTGGTTTTTCATTAACATTTACTGCATCTACCTTGGCAATGTAAACGTCTTTTATATGGGTTTTTGTTGAGGTGGTCAATAAATCTTTAAGTGATAGTCTACCTATTAATTTATCTTCTTCATCCACAACATATATAGAATGAACCCTGGTTACGTTTTCCGCTTGTAAACGCATTTCCTTAACACAGGTTAATACATTCCAATTTTCCCTAACTTTCACCAATTCCTTGGCCATTAGCCCACCTGCGGAATTTTCATCATATCGTAAAAGGTCTACAATATCCTTGGCATGTTCCCGGTCCTCAATTTCAGATATAACCTCTTGAACTAACTCTTGCGGAAGTTCCCCAATAATATCCGCGGCATCATCCGTATCCAGTTCACCAAGTTCCTCGGCAATTTCTTTGGAAGAAAGATTTCCTAAAATTGCCTCCCTTACATTTTCATCTAGCTCGGTAAGTACGTCAGATGTTTTATCACTATCAAGGAGTTTAATGAGGTAGGTGGCATCACTATCGTTAAGCTCATTGATAATTTCAGCAACATCGGCATAATGCACATCTTCTAAGAGTGTGTTCAGCTGTGCATTCCCATGTGTTTCTATAAGCTCTTCTATTTGGCTTACAAGCTCTTCTGTGAGTTTAAACGGTGTCATCTGCTATCTTCTTCGTCAACGTAATAAAATCCGTAACACTTAGTTGTTCGGGGCGTTGGTCAAATATAGCATCTTCTTTGAGATTATCGGAAAGGGCTAAGGATTTTAAACTATTTCTTAATGTCTTTCTTCTTTGGTTGAACGCTGTTTTTACAACTGTGAACAATTGTTTTTCCTCGCAATCTATTTTAAAGTCCGCTTTTCTGGTTAAGCGCAATACACCGGATTGTACTTTTGGCGGAGGGTCAAACACATGCGGAGGAACTGTAAACAAATATTCCGCATTGTAAAATGCCTGTGCCAATACGGAAAGGATACCATAGGTTTTATTGCCTTCGGTAGCGCATATTCTTTTGGCCACTTCTTTTTGAAACATTCCTGTAAATTCGGGTACCTGATTCCTATACTCCAACATTTTAAAAACAATTTGAGTAGAAATATTGTAAGGGAAATTTCCGGTAATGGCAAATTGATCAGAACCGAATAAAGTATGCAGGTCATAGTTGAGAAAATTTGCCTCTACAACTTTTAGGGTGCTTTTGCCTTGCATTGTTTTAGAATGCTCTAAGGGAAAGCTATGGTTTAAATAAATAATGGAATCTGCATCTAGGTCCATTGCCACTAAATCTATATCCTTTAAAAGAAGATATTTGGTCAACACCCCAGTTCCTGGTCCTATCTCTATTACTTTATTATAATTTTCTAAGGAAAGGGTGTCCGCTATTTGTTGGGCTATGGTTTCATCTTTTAAGAAATGCTGCCCGAGAAACTTTTTAGCTTTTACCGGGCTATTTTGACGTGTATTGGTATGTGTATCAAAAAAGTCATTTTTTTTCTTCTTTCTTTTTTTTCCCATCACTCTGGTTTTAAAAAACTGCCTCGGAATATGCTTCCAAGGCTATCAATAGAAATAAAATATTATTTTGTGCAAGCTTAACTTTGTCTCATGCTTACGCGGTGGATTTACCTACTTTATCATGTGAAATTACTTGGCCATATATACCCAAGCTTTCTTGCCCGATTCTAAAACTATCTGGGTTCGTTCGTAAGCCTCACCTTCATAAGCATCTGCCTTTATAAGTTCATCCTGAGTCAATGCATAAACAACACCATAGATTATATCTTCTTTGTTTCCAGTAAATTCTATGGTAGGATAAATATCGGCAACTTTCAACTGTGAAACTTTATGACTTATTAAAGTGTCTTCCACACCGCCTAAAACCCTTGAAAATACACCCAGTTGCACCTCTTTTTCTAATAAAGTGCCATAAGTGAACAAATAATGCGTTGCTGTATTGTGTTGTACAAAATACTCATCTACTACTTCTAATTCTGTTCTAAAAGAAACTAGTTTCCCAGCAAATAACTGCATAGCCTTCTCCCTTAATTTTGGAGCATTTTCTTGGTAATACTTTTCTAAGGTTTCTTTATTGGCAACTGTGTATTGTACGGAATAGGTGTGCCCACCACTTTCTTCCTCAACAAGAACCTTTGTGATTTTGGCACTTAAAAATTTACCGGTACTTAACACTTCCGGGATATGTGTAGTTTTCATCCAGTTTAACCATGTGTTGTGAGCTGATTCTTCCACATTGGTTGTTACGTTATATATATACATGAATTTTATTGTCAATTTATGGCATCGCCCCTTAGCTTTCTAAAGTTCTTTCTTGCCTGTGGAAAATAATAGCTATCCTGGTAATTATAAATTATTTTCTCATAATGCAATTTTGCTTTTTCAGGTTCCTCTAGAATATTTCTATAGAGTTCTCCCATGGCAAAATGCGCATCATCCGCTAAAATACCATTGCTATAGAATTCCACAATTTTTTGGTAATTAAATTGAGCGTCCGAGTATTTTTTTTGGCCCTCTAATAACTGGGCTTGTTTTAAGAGGGCTTCATCCTCTATTTTTTCACCTTTATGATTTTGTAGAATATCCTCTAGAACATTAATTGCTTCGTTAGTTTTATTCTGATATGCTAAAAAATCTGCCCTTGCATATTTTTTTAACGCGGTTTGGGTAGAATCTTCCAAGATATTGTCCGAAATGAGTAAACTAAGTTGCATGGCATCATTAGCAATAAGTTGCGATGTTGAACTCCTTAATACTTTTAACTGCGTAAGCGCCCATTGAAAATCTCCTTTATAAAAACTGGTTTCCGCTACTTTGTATCTGGCATTTTGCCCTAGGATATCATTTTTTAATTTTTGTTGGATTTGGGAAAAATAGATAAGGGCTTCATTAAACTTTTTATTATAAACCAAAATATCACCCAAAGCCAATTTTATATATGCTGTCCCTCTTTCGTTCAAGGGAAGCGTTAAACTGTTTTTTAATATGTCAATGGCCGGTTCTGGCGTGTCTTTTTTAAAAGTCAAAAAATTAGCATACGAAACCTGTAACTGTAGTGATCTTGATTTGTATCCGTAAAGATTTATAAGCTCTTCATATTTCTTTTGAATGGAATTTAAGGTGTTTGTATTGATGTCCAATAACGCAATATCTATTATATTAAGTTCGGCATCCAAACGTGTAATTTCGTCCGTGGATTCCTTTATGATAAAATTATAAATATCCTTGGCGACCGAATAATCCTTGGCTGCCGAAGCAATATTTCCTAAATTTTCGAGTCTCTTGATGTTGCTGCCTTGCACTCTTTTGTAAATGGCTTTTTCTTGCCTAAAGGCACTGTTATATTGTTTTTGTTGTACGAACAGCCAACTAAGAAGCTCGTTCCAAACTATATCTGGATTTTTTTGGGCATTTTCCAGTAAAATAGTTTTTAAAATCTGATTGTTATTTGCGAGGGGGTCTTCGGTGATAAAATCATCAATACTCCTTAAAATATTTGATTTTGATGTTTTGCCATTGCCCATTAGATTTAGATATGAACGGTACATTTTTTCAACATTCCCTTGTTCCCCATAAATCCTGGCCAATTGAAAATTATAGTCCAATGCGGGATTTAATTCCATAGATTTTTGGTAGGCAAGTACCGCCTTATCCAATAAACTGTATTTTTGAAATTGATATCCTAGGGCATAACCATAATTTGGATTTTGCTCAATAGCTGCTAAAGCATTGTCATAATAAGTATTGGCTTTTTCGTTTTCCTCTTGCAAAGTGTAATTATATCCTAATTCAACTAGTAAAGTGGGGTGGGGTTGAGGTAACTGTAATCGTTTTGTTAATACCACTTCTACATCATCATAGCGTTCCAATTGTTGGTAACATGCTATAAGCCCCTGAAGGTAATCCGTTCTTCTTGGGTTTTTTTCGGACAGTTTTTCGTAAAATACAACCGCCTTTTCATATTCACCATCCGCGAAGTACTGTTTGGCTAAAAAGTCTTCTTGGCCAAAAAGCGGAAATGATAAAAGTAGCAGCAGAATTAGAGTAATTCTCATGTGGGTCATTTATCAAATTTACGGAAGCGGTACTAAAAAATTTGTTAATCCTAAGCTAATTCATTTATCATTACGATTTAAACTTAAGATAGATTATTTATTTCCATCTGGATAAATTAGGTATACGTGGAAATTAATAACTATTCAGACATGGATTTTTACACGACAAATTATTTGATCATATCAAACCCACAATAAGGAACCAAAACTTCTGGAATTTTAATACCTTCAGCAGTTTGGCAGTTTTCTAAAATACCTGCCAATACCCGTGGTAACGCTAATGAACTGCCATTTAAGGTATGTGCTAACTGATTTTTACCATTCTCATCCTTATACCTAAGCTTTAAACGATTGGCTTGGTAAGTTTCAAAATTAGAGACAGAACTTATTTCTAACCATCTATCCTGAGCGGTAGAAAAGACTTCAAAATCAAAGGTTAGGGCGGAGGTAAAACCAAGGTCCCCTGCACATAATCTTAAAATACGATAAGGTAATTTTAATTCACGGAGAATATCCTTTACATGCTCTACCATACCATCTAATGCCTCATAGGATTTAGAGGGGTGTTCCACACGAACAATTTCCACCTTATCAAACTGGTGCAAACGGTTAAGACCACGCACATGTGCACCATAACTTCCTGCTTCTCTTCTAAAGCAAGGGGTGTATCCTGTATATTGAACTGGCAAGTCCTTCTCTTGTAAAATTTCGTCCCTAAAAATATTCGTTACTGGAACCTCTGCCGTAGGTATAAGGTACAAATCATCTGCGGTAACGTGGTACATTTGTCCTTCTTTGTCGGGGAGCTGTCCAGTGCCATAACCAGAAGTCTCATTGACTAAATGGGGCACTTGAATTTCCGTGTAACCGGCCTTTGTGTTTTTATCCAAGAAATAAGCGATCAAGGCGCGTTGTAACCGTGCTCCTTTTCCTTTGTAAACAGGGAATCCTGCACCGGCGATTTTCACACCGAGTTCAAAATCTATAATGTCATATTTTTTGGCCAATTCCCAATGGGGGAGTGCACCTGTAATGAGCTCTGGAATATCGCCTTCTCTAAAAATTTCTTCGTTGTCTTCTTCCGAATTTCCGGTGGGTACCGAATCATGTGGAATATTAGGAATCTGATAAAGTAGACTTTGTAATTCCTCAGCCGTGGTGTTTAATTCCTCGCCTAGTTTTTTTGAATCTTCTTTAAGAGTGGCAGTTTTCTCTTTTAAGATGTTTGCCTCCTGAGCTTTTCCGTTCTTATAAAGCATTCCAATTTCCTTGGATAGTTTATTGGATTCTGCTAAAGTAGCATCTAACTGAGTTTGGGTGGCTCGTCTTTTTTCATCTAATAGAAGTACACCATTTAGCATGGCATCCGCATCAATGTTTCTTTTTTGTAATGCTTCTTTAATTTCTTCCTTGGCATCACGAATGGTTTGTAACTGTAACATTGCTCTTAAAATTAAGATGCAAATTTACATTAATCTTATATTTAAAAGGTATACTTTTAATAGCTAAACATCGATTATTATGGTTTTTGAACATTTTGCAATAAACGTTAAGGATATTAATTCAGTAGTTAAATGGTATGGTACTCATTTAGGTCTTATAGTAGTTAGTGAACAAAAAGAACCTCCCTTTATGACTTTTTTGGCCGATAGTACTAATCGGGTGGTTTTGGAACTATATAGTAGGGATGATGCTACAGCTACGGAATTTAAAACACAACATCCATTAACTTTTCATGTGGCCTTTGTATCTGAAAATGCAGAGCAAGACAAAACCAGATTAATGGATCAAGGGGCAACTTTTTTTGAAGAAGTATTCAAAGAAGATGGAAGTCACCTGGTTATGTTGAGAGACCCGTGGGGTATGCCATTGCAATTATGTCAACGCACACAAAGGTTTTAATTTTATTAAAAATGTGGTAAAGTTATATACTAATGTATCAATCAGAAGTTCTAATTGCTCATTAAAATGATGAGGTCTTAATATTGCTGTTTGGATATAAACTCTAAAGATTTTTTCTTATCTATTGCTAATTGATCTTTTAGTGCCTTCAATGAATTAAATTTTATCTCGTCCCTTAACCGGATAAGAATATCTACTTGAATTTTTTGATAGTATAAATCCTTGTTAAGGTCAAAAAAGTGAACCTCTATGGTTTTTGAAGTGCCATTTACAGTGGGGTTATAGCCTATGTTCATCATGCCATAAACTATTTTCCCTTGTATGCTGCTTTTTACCACATAGGAACCATTCATGGGAATTAACTTATAATCTTCTTCAATTTTAATATTTGCCGTTGGAAAATCTAATTGTCGGCCAAGCTCCTTGCCTTTTTGTACAATGCCAGTGAGCATATAATCATAGCCTAAAAATGCATTTGCAGTTTCTATATCTCCCAATTCCAAAGCTTTTCTAATTTTTGTGGAACTTACGGAAACGGCATCTATTTCCTGGGCAGGGATCTCGTCTACTTCAAAATTTAATGCATTGCCAAAAGCTATAAGGTCAGAAATATTTGCATTTCTGTTTCTACCAAACCTGTGGTCGTACCCAATAATAATTTTTTTGGATTTAAGCTTGTTCACCAAAAGGTCCCGAACAAATTCTGTGGCCGTAAGTCTTGAAAATTCTTTGGTAAATGGATGTATAATCAATATATCCAAGCCCATTTGTTCTAAAATGGCTTTTTTCTCGTCTATGGTGTTTAGCAATTTGATGTTTGCATCTTTTTGTAACACCATTCTTGGATGCGGGTAAAACGTAAGTACGGCTGACTTTAAATTTGAGTTTTTGGCATGATTTATGACCTTTTCCAATATTTTACGGTGACCAATATGCACCCCGTCAAAAGTGCCAATAGTAATGGCAATGGGATGCTGTTCAACATATTTAGAAATGCTTTGGACTGTAATCACGTATGCTTAAAAATAAAAAGACCTATATTTGAAATTGTATAAATGCCCCTAAATGGTTACAAAATTACGCCTTGTTTTTTCAATTACCATAGTATTTCTTTCCTTTTCTGGGGTAGCTCAAACTAATTATTGGAAAGGTGTACCCTTATCTGGGAAAGATAAGCAAATCGTTTTGCCCCGTTTAAGCGTGACCAAAGCAATGGCATTTGAATTAAATGATAGCCAATTTAAGCGAGAGCTGAGCAAGTCAAGGTCATTTAAGAACAGTTCCAATATTTTATATTTTCCAAATGAAAAAGGAGAGCAAATAGCCTTTAAGGTTTATGAGGCAAGTATATTGTCTGCAGAGTTGGCAAAAAAGTATCCCGGGGTTACATCTTACAAAGGAGAGGGTCTTGTTGATGCATCACAAAAGATAAGATTTAGCATGTCCCATAAAGGTATTCAAAGCATGATTACTAGTTCTAATGGGAAAGCACCGGTTTTTATGCAAAAAAATGATGCTAATAGTTATTTAGTTTACAGTAGTAGGGACCATTCGTCTAAAACCATGGATTTCATTTGTAAAACAATCCCTGAGGTAATGGAAGCTTCTACCTTGACCAGAAAATTAGTAGATGATCAAGTACTTCGAAAATTTCGGACAGCTATTGCCGCATCCGGGGAATATACAACATATCATGGTGGGACAAAACTGGATGCGATCGCTGCTATCAATGCCACTTTAACAAGGGTTAATGGTGTTTTTGAGCGTGACTTGGGAGTAACGTTAGAGCTTATTGCCAATACTGACGAGCTTATTTATTTAGATCCAGAAACAGATCCATTTACAGGGGGATTAAGTTCACAGGCACAATCTACATTCACAAGCGTTATTGGTGAAGCAAATTATGATATTGGGCATTTGTTCAACCAAAAAGATGATACCTTAGACGGTAATTCAGGTTTTATAGGTTCGGTTTGTAAGGATAATCAAAAGGGTAGTGCCTATACTACTTTTTCTACGCCTGAAGGTGATACATTTGATATAGATCTTGTGGCTCATGAGATGGGGCATCAATTTGGGGCCAACCATACTTTTTCACATATTTCGGAGGGCACTACAGTACAAATAGAACCAGGTAGCGGAACCACTATAATGGGATATGCAGGGATTACAGGGGTTAATAATGTGGCCACTAATAGCGATGATTACTTTCATTATTCCAGTATAGTTCAAATTAGGGATTACTTACAAACCATTAGCTGCGGGGAGATAATACCTTTAACAAATAACCCACCTGTATTAACAACATTAACCGATTATACGATACCTGTAGGTACGGCATTTGTGCTTAATGGGGAGGCTTCCGACCCTGATATAACGGATATTTTGTCTTATACTTGGGAACAGATTGATAATGGAATCGTCACACAATCCTCTTTTGGGCCCAATAGTCCAACAGGTGCTATGTTCAGGTCTTTACCACCGACATTAGTTTCTGAACGTTATTTTCCAAAAATAAATAGGATTTTAGCTGGTAACTTAACAGAAGTGAGTCCTGCTGAGGGCGGAGACTGGGAAACAGTGTCCAATATAGAACGTAGTCTTAATTTTTCATTGACTGTTAGGGATAATGTTTTAAATGGAGGACAATTGGTCTCCGATGAGGTTTCGGTATCCGTTAGTAATGAAGCGGGACCTTTTTTAGTGACATCACAGAATGCCACTACAACTTTTGAGGCTGGAGAGGTGCAAACCATTACCTGGGATGTTGCCAATACCAATTTAGCACCCATATTTGCACAAACGGTTGATATATTTTTATCTACCGATGGTGGACTTACCTATCCCATAGCCATTGCAGAAAATGTCCCCAATAATGGCAGCTATGACGTTGTTATTCCTGGCCAAGCAACAACATCTGGCAGGATAATGGTAAAGGCAAGTGACAATATTTTCTTTGCTGTGAATGCCGCCGATTTTACAATTAGCGAAAGTGATGTTGTTTTAAATTTTTCACAATTAGAATTTGATGTTTGTAAACCAGATGATATAATTGTTGACTTTACTTATGAGGCGTATAACGCTTTTTCAGAGGAAAGTACGTTTAGTGTTGTTTCTCCCCCAACAGGATTAGGTATTGCCTTTACACCGGCTTTAGCGGATACAACCAATACACAAGTGTCATTATCACTTACCGGTACAAATAATTTAGCAGTTGGTTCTTACCCAATTAATATTACTTCAACATCAACAAGTATTACGAAACAAGTTACGGTCACGTTGAACGTGTATGATTCCAATTTTACTGAGGTACTTTTAACTTCTCCTGAGGATGGAGTGCAAGACGCATCCAAGGATTTGGTTTTTCTGTGGGAAGAAAATTTGTCAAGTACCCAATATGACATTGAAATTGCTACGGATGTTGCTTTTGCTACTATTGTGGAGTCGGCAACAGTGAATATTAACTCTTATCCTGCTGCTAATTTGGATAATAACACACAGTATTATTGGAGGGTGAAACCTAAAAATGATTGTGGAGAAGGTGTTTTTAGTACGGCTAGGAGTTTTACGACCATTCAATTTAACTGTAATACCATATCCGCGTCAAACTTGCCTAAGGAAATATCTCCAATAGATACTCCTACGATTACTTCCAAAATTTCGTTTTATGAAGACCTGCCGATAGCAGATATTAATGTTTCCTTGGATGTAGCGCATAGTTATTTGGCAGATTTGGTCATTAGTTTAACATCGCCAAGTGGAACTACGGTAGTTTTGGCATCGAGTTCTTGTGGCGATGCTAGGGATATTAATGCTATTTTCGATGATGACGCACCCAACGATTTCACCTGTAGTGGTACACCTGCTATCAGTGGTACCGTTAGGCCATTAGGTACTTTAAGTTCTTTTAATGGGGAGTCTATTTTAGGGGAATGGATATTGGAGATTAAAGATAATGCACCTGCGGATGGTGGAAACCTTAACGCTTTTTCTATGGAAGTATGTGTGGAAGGTGATTTTAGACCCGATGCAGACAATGATGGCGTTTTTGATGATGGGGATGATCTCTGCTTGGATACTCCGGAAGGTCAAGAAGTAGATGCATCTGGGTGTCCCATCTACAGGTTTACTAATGAAAACTTTACTATTGGCCTAGAAAGCGAAAGTTGCAGACCTAATAATGATGGGCAACTAACTATTACACCTAAGACCATATTGGACTATGTGGTAGATATATCTGGTAATGGGGTGAATATTTCAGAAAATTTTACGGATAACTTTCTTTTAACAAACCTAGGTGCTGGCACTTATGATGTTTGTATTTCTGGTACTGATGGCAATATTGTTTATGAAGAGCTTTGTTTGGAGGCTGTAATAACAGAACCAGAAGCCTTGAGTGTTTCTTCTAAACTGTCTTTGGATGGAACTCAGTTAATAGTTGACCTTCAAGGCTCTGATCTATATAATGTAGAAGTCAATGGTATCGTTACCCAAACCGAAACATCTCAGGTTACTATAGACTTAAAAGGAAACGTTACATTTTTAAAAGTGTATACCAATAGATCTTGTCAAGGAATATATGAAGAAGAATTTATTACAACGGACAAACCTATTATCTATCCTAATCCTTTCGTTGGCCAAGTGAATCTAGTTCTGGATTCTGCCAAGGATAATGTGGAAATGATATTATTTGGTTCTGATGGTAGATTTATAAAACAGATAAATATTACATCAGCCAACTTAATTGCGCCCATAGATTTAAGTGGCTTGGCTTCTGGATTGTATTATGTACGGATAATTAGAAATGGTATTACGACAACAACAAAGATTGTAAAAAGATGAAACTAAATATACTTATACTGATTAGTGTTTTTGGGGTCTTTTTTGGATGCAGGAAAAAGTCGGAGCCAAAACCGCCGGAACAGGCACTTTTGGTGTTCCCGGAAAAAAATTCTGAATGTACCACTGGATTAGACCTTGATACTGACACTAGCCAAGTTGAATTTAGGTGGCAACAGGCAGATAATGTACAAACGTATGAGCTAAGGGTTACCAATAGCAATACGGGCATTGTGCAGACCATCTCCACATCCGGAACCACCGCACGATTGCCTTTGGCTAAAGGGCAGCCGTATTCTTGGCTGGTAAGGTCTAGAAATAATGAGGTTGAACAGTCGGTTTCTAGCGAGATGTGGAATTTTTATAATGCAGGTTCCAGAACTACTTTTGCTCCGTTTCCTGCGGAAATTATTTCACCTAAAATGTCCGAGAAAGTATTTATGGACATCAACAATGAAGTTGAGCTTTCATGGACAGCGTCAGACTTGGATGATGATATTGTGGAGTATGAGGTATTTTTCTCTGATCAAAACCCACCCACAGCTTTAAGAGCTACCTTACCTGCGGATAATATGACCTATAAGGTGTCTGTAATGTCAGGTACGGTCTACTATTGGACCATTCTAACTAAAGATGGGGAAGGTAGTGTATCCAATTCCGGTATTTTTAGTTTTACTGCTTTATAAATAATAGCATTAGGAATTGTTGAATTGGTTCATGGTTCTGGCAATTCCTGCCAATACAAAAGAATCTATAACTTCTGAAGCTTTTTTAAGTCGCTCGGGTAATTGTTCTAATTCTTCTTCATTCCATTTTCCCAACACATATTCTACCTGTCTGCCCTTACCAAAATCTGCGCCTACGCCAAAACGAAACCTATTGTATTTTGTAGATTGTAAAAATTGCTGAATATCCTTTAGACCATTATGACCACCGTCGCTACCCTTCGTTTTTACACGGATGGTACCAAAAGGCAAGTTGATATCATCGGTAATTACCAAAATATTTTCCAAAGGTATTTTTTCTTGATCCATCCAGTATTTCAAAGCTTTACCGCTTCGGTTCATATAAGTGGACGGTTTAAGGCAAAGAACGCTTCTGCCTTTAATTTTGTAAGTGGTAATGTCGCCAAGTTTAACGGTTTCAAAAGTAAGGTCATGTTGTTTTGCAAGTGCATCTAACACTTTAAAACCAATATTATGTCTAGTTTCCGAATATTCCTCACCTATATTGCCAAGGCCGACTATTAAGAATTTTTTCATAGGATTTGATTCTTCTAAAAGAGTTTTTCCAAAACTAAATAAAGATTTGATGTAGTGGAGCATTTGCCAATCTTAAGAAAGACTAAAATACAAAAGCATCCTGATACTGATATCAGGATGCTTTGTATTGTTTACTAAGAATAACTGTTTACTCTTGAGCCTCTTCAGCTGCTGGTGCTTCACCTTCAGTTGTTGCTCCTTCTTCATCTTCATCTTCATCCTCATCAGTAACAATGGCAGCACGTGCAGTTTTAACCTGTACTACGGCAGTTGAATCTGGATGTAGAATGGTAAAATCATCATTTAACAAAGTAGATACGGCAATCGTTTGACCAATCTTTAATTTAGAGATGTCTACATCAAAGAAATCCGGTAATTTGTCTGGTAAGGCTTTGATGGCCAATTTTCTTTTTCTGAACAACAAACGTCCACCGTTTCTAACACCTGGTGAATTTCCTTGTAATCTAACAGGGATGTTCATCGTTACCGCTTTGTCAGCAAATAATTGATAGAAATCTATATGTAAGATTTTATCGGTTACAGGATGAAATTGTATATCCTGCATTACAGCGTTTACTACGGTACCACCTTCCAATTCAATTGCAACCGTGTGTGCATTTGGAGTGTAAACCAAGTCTCTGAACGCTAGTTCATGTGCTGAAAAGTGTAATGGCTTATCCCCTCCGTATACTACGCAAGGAACCAATCCAGCATTACGTAAGGCCTTAGTTGATTTCTTGCCCACGCTTTCTCTTTCTGATCCTTTAATTGTAATTGACTTCATTATATATATTAAAAATTAATAATTCTAAATGTGTGTTTCCTTTTCGTTACATAATGAACTTTGAGGAAATGGAATTGTTGTTGTGTACTCTATCCATAACGTCTGCAAAGAGATCTGCACAACTTAATACCTTTACTTTATCACTTTTTATTTCGATAGGAATTGAATCGGTAATGATCAATTCTGTTAATTTTGAATTTTCTATTTTTTCGTAGGCATCACCCGAAAGTAAGCCATGGGTGGTAATTGCCCTTACACTAACCGCACCACGTTCTATCATTAAATCCGCTGCCTTGGTTAATGTACCAGCGGTATCTACCATATCATCGACTAATACAACGTTTTTACCTTGTACGTCCCCAATAAGTTCCATATGGGATATAACATTGGCTTTAGCACGCTGTTTGTAACAAACTACTACATCGCTCTCCAAAGCCTTAGAATATGCATAGGCTCTTTTAGAACCGCCCATATCGGGGGAGGCTATGGTTAAATTTTCAAGACCTAAATTCTTTAAATAAGGTAAAAATAGGGTAGAGGCAAAAAGATGGTCTACCGGCTTTTCAAAGAAACCTTGAATCTGATCAGCATGTAAGTCCATTGTAATTATACGTGTGGCTCCAGCCGTTTCTAACATCTTGGCCACTAATTTTGCAGCTATTGGTACTCTAGGTTTATCCTTTCTGTCTTGCCTTGCCCAACCAAAATAGGGCATTACTGCGGTAATATGTCTTGCCGATGCTCTTTTAGCTGCATCGATCATTAACAGCATTTCCATTAAGTTTTCTGGACCTGGATGGGTAGAACCAATAATAAAGATACGCGTGCCTCTTATGGATTCCTCAAAAGAAGGTTGAAATTCCCCATCACTATATCTTGAAAAAAGGACATTACCAAGCTCAACTCCATATGCTTTGGCAATTTTCTCACCCAACAAGGCACTCTGTGTGCAGGCAAAAAATTTAGGCTTAGGTACTTGATATGGCATATTTAAAAAATTGTTTTCTTTTATGGTACCTTTTAAACATGGAAGTCCCTGTTTTCTAAGGAGGTGCAAATTTAAAAATTAATTTGGGTTGCTAAAGCATAATTGTTGATTATTTTTGATGTTACAAAGAAATTATTTTTTAATTTTGCATTCCTATTTTGTAGAGCTCGAGTGGCGGAACTGGTAGACGCGCTGGATTCAAAATCCAGTTCTTCGGAGTGTGGGTTCGATTCCCACCTCGAGTACTATAAAACCCTGTTAATCTTATGATTTTCAGGGTTTTTTGTTTCTAAGAATCTTAAATTAGTGTTTTTGATCGAATTTCCAGATTGGAAATCTTAGTACCATTGTTATGGTAATAAGAGGTTTTCTTTAAAATAGAATGTTAGGATATAAATGGGTAATTTCATTAAGGTTTAATTCGAAAATGAAAAAGTATTCTTCTAAAATAAGTTATGGACTGCTATTTTTTATACTAGCAGTATTGATTGGTTCTTCGTTACCAATGATTTTTACACCTGTTTGGACAGGCATTTTAATTATGTTCGTTGTTCTGCTGTTTATTGGACATTTATATCTACATACCTACTATACTATTGATGGTACTTCATTAATAGTAAAATCTGGGCTGATCGTGCACAAGAAAATAGATATTAACTCCATCAAGACTATCAAAGAGACAAATACCATTTTTAGTGCCCCTGCTTTATCATTTGATAGACTCGAAATAAAATGGGGAGATTACACAGGGGTCGTTATTTCTCCAAATGATAAAAAAGTGTTTATAGAGCATATGAAGAGTATCAACCCAAAAATAAGTGTGGAATTAAAAGGAAGTTAGGTAGCGTATTTTAACTCATTTATTTACCATAAGAAGATCCGGGCTTCTAGACACTTAATTTACAGAATAGCTTACAAAGGCCAACTTCTTGCTATCTGGCCTCCAAGAGGGGACATTAATGGTGCCTTGTCCGCCAAAGAAAACAGGGGTGATATCTCTAATGGCCTTGGTTTTTAAATTCATGAGCCTTAGTTTAACCTGCTTTCCAAATAAGTGTTTTTCTTTTTGATCGGAGGTATATGCGATATATACAATCCATTTACCATCTGGGGAAGGGTGAGGGAACCAATTGGAATTTTCGTCAAAAGTCAACTGTTCCGGTTTTTTTCCATTGCTCAACATACGCCAAATCTGCATATGACCTGATCTGTAAGAGTTGAAGTAAATGTATTTACCATCAGCTGAATAATCGGGACCATCATCCAATCCTGCAGTCTTGGTAAGCCTCTTTTCTATTCCGCCGGTAACGCCAATGGTGTACACATCAAAATTACCATTACGCTCGGCACAATAGGCCAAGGTTTTTCCATTTGGGGACCAACCATGCCAATAGGACACCACTTCAGAAGTTACCCGCTTTGGTTCCCCACCTTCAACGGGTAGAACATAAATGACAGATTTGTATGATTTGGGAGAAGGGTCGTTTACATCATTATGGCTAATGGCCAACCATTTGTTATCCGGGGAAATACCATGGTCATTATTGCATTTGTCCGCAAACCCTGTATTCAATACTGCCAAATCCTTGGTTATTAAATCCAAAGTGTACAACTTTCCTTTGCTATTGACAATAAGGTAATTGTCTGGATGCCAGTTAGGGGCTTCAAAATGGTCGTTTATAGTTAAGACAGTTTCTATTCGCCCCGTTTCTATATCTACCGTTTGGATATAACTAGTTGTATCAATTTTATTCTCTGGTGGATGATTATAAAAATGCATGGACTGACCCACTATTTTCCAATCGGAGTCAAACTTTTCCAATAAGCGTAATTCATAAGAAAGGGTTTCCTTTCCGTTTACATCAACAGAAACTTCATCATGGCCTACCCAGGCAGTATTGCCTTTAATATTCATTTTGTGGTTGGAATGAAAAGCAAAACCACCTTCCCCAATCATATTGGACGAAGGGTTTATTACCATCTCAACAGGTATGTTGATAAAGTTTCCATCTGCCGTGGACATCGCAATAATGCCATTTGAGGTCTCTTTCCAGCAATCGGCATGACTTTCTTTATCACCTAAACGCCAAGTTAGCCCCTCTTTTTCCAAAAGTTTAATGATTTCCATGGAGTCTTTTTGCTGCTGAGAATACAGGGTGGAATTTGCGAATAAAGCAAAAAGAAGCGTCACAAATTTTAAAGAATATTTGTAATTTATAAAATACTCCTGATGTAAAAGGGGTTGCTTCATTTTGTCATTTTTAGAATTCTTTTTAATTTAAAAAAAGGTTTTGTTTCATCAATCGTTCTTCTTAGAATTTTCCCATTTTTCGACCATAGGCTCCAATATGTCATCCTCAACACCATACACTTTTCCTTCTTTAGCAAGTGGCATAAACTCATCAACATATTTTTGGCTCAGGGCCTCTGAATCTCCATATTGTTCTCGGAGTTCAACTAGTTTTTGGTGGAGGTCTTTTTGTATATCAGCATAGGTAGGATCATCATAATAATTGTGTTGTTCTAAAGGGTCTTTTTTTCGGTCTATTAATTCCCAATAATCAAGATCAAAATAGTGATGTATCAACTTGTAATCTTTGGTAATTGCCGCATAATGCCTATTCACGTTATGTTCAGAAGGGTGTTCATAATAATGATAATATACTGCTTCACGTTCCCAATTATCCATATCCCCGGTAAGTACGGGAATTAAGCTTTTTCCTTGCATATCAGATGGTTGTTCTACCCCGGCCACATCCAAAAATGTTTGTGCAAAATCTAAATTTTGAACAAGTTCATCCGATACTGTTCCTGATTTTATTTTACCTGGCCATGATACTAAAAGTGGAGTTTTAAGGCTTTCGTCGTAAACAAAGCGCTTGTCAAACCATCCATGTTCACCCAAGTAAAATCCTTGGTCTGAAGTATATACTATAATAGTATTCTCCATCATATTATTGGCTTCCAAATAATCTAAAACCCGACCAACATTCTCATCAACTGATTTTATGGTTCCTAAATAATCTTGCATATACCTTTGGTAGCGCCATTTGGCAAGATCCTTATCTGTCATGTGAGGATATTGCTTTATAAAATCATTGGTAATTACCCTATAGAACTTATCGAAATTTACTTTTTGGGTGGAATCCAGTCTTCCAACGGTCCTGTCATACCGTCGTTTATCAAAACCGATTTGCTCCTTTAAACCCAGTTGGTCCATTACCTCTGGATATAATTTACTGTCAGCAGCCCATCCCATATTCCCATGAATATTCATTTGAGCAACTTTAGCGGCAGGCATTCCTTCATGATCATCGAATAAAGTTTTTGGCTCTTTAAACATTTTTTGCGTGTACTCTTCCATATGTCTTTCCGCCATTAACCAAGAACGGTGCGGCGCCTTATGAAGGTACATGAGCATAAATGGACGGTCCGCTGCACGTTCATTATTAAGCCAGTCGAGCGTCATGTCGGTTACTATATCGGTCACATATCCCTTTACGTTGATCTCACCTTCATTTTTGGTAATAAAATCCGGATTGTAGTAAGAACCTTGTCCAGGTAATATTTTAAATTGGTCAAAACCTTTTGGGTTGTTCCCAAAATGTAACTTCCCGAACATAGCAGTTTGATATCCTGCTTTTTGCAAGAGCTGTGGAAAAGTAACATTGGTAGTGTCGAAAGGAGATACATTGTCCACCTTGCCATTTTTATGAGAGTGTTTTCCTGTAAGTATGGTTGCCCTAGATGGAGCACAAATAGAATTGGTTACACTGGCATTGGTGAACAACATCCCCATTTTGGCTATTCTATCAATATTAGGTGTTTCTATTAAGTTATTGTCATATGCAGAAATGGCCTGATAAGCATGGTCATCGGACATGATAAATACAATATTAGCTCGCTTCGTTTCTACTTTACTTTCGGAATTTGCCTCAAACTTACATCCTAAGAAAAGCGATATACAAAAAACAAAGCTTGTGGGTATCAATAAGCTTTTCATTAAAGTATTTGGCTGGTTAATTTTCATGATGATAATTAAAACGTGTAACTTATATTCGATGGAAGATAGTCAATATTTCTTGGCTCATTGTGAACAAAGAAGAAGGTAGTGCCGCTCTGCTAGGAAATCGAAAAGATTCTACTTAGCAAGGAGGCATGTGCGAACCTTATATGTGTAGGCTCCGGGTCAAATAAAACCTGGTATTGTTACCTGATTTGGGTAGTATTTTGGATAATAGTTGTTTGAAATAATTAAATATAGGGTAGCCAATATTGAAGTACATATAATATTCTCACTATTTATTCACGCTGATCATTACGGCTTCACAGCTTTTTAGATCTGAATTTAGGACAATATTCTCAGATTTGTTACCATCAGAAATTTCGATAGCAACTGTATTTGGCGGCGAATTCCCAAGGTTATGTGCATAAAGAAAAAGGTCGTTGGATTTATTTTTATCCAAAACTATTTTAAATTCTCTTTTCCAATAAGTTAAATAGTGTTTATTAACTACGGAATTTCCATTTAGAAATATAGAAACAATATCTCCGTCTTGTCTTCCATGGTCCCAGATTTTAACCGTAATTTCCTCATTGTCAAAAGAAAGTTCTTTGGTATATGAAATTTTACGTCCCTCAAATTCTTGCCTTGCATTGGGTGTGGACTCTTCTATTGCAGTATTGGAAATAATAGCTACACCATCTTTTTCCCTTTTAACTTTTTTTCTCTTTGATTTCTTTTTGATACTACTATTGGTTGCTTTTGATGCTTCTGCCAAAGCATGTGCTTTTTTTCTTTCGTCAGATGCTTTATTGGCAATAGAAAAGAAAGGGGTAATACTTTTGGCTATTTGATATTTGTTGTCAGGAAAAAGTTCAATGCCCACTACTTGGTATTTATCACCTGAACCAATATTTTTGGCAAGTTCAATCCCATTGGTGCTGCCCGTATTTTTGAAAGAGCCCAATTCTTGTACTACCATTTCATTCCGCACCAAAAAAAATCGTATAGACTTATCGGTACCAATATGTGCTGTTTCCCATTTTAGAGAAACTTTATCGGGAATGTTCCAAACCGTTTTTTGATCTGGATTTGTTATTTGTAAAGTCGATTTGACTTCTTGGGAAAAGCTTTTCATTACGAAAAGACAAAAGAATAGGGGGATAAGAAAAAGTTTCATAATCTAATGTTGAACAAATATAGCAAATGCATTTTTCAAATGAATTGGGTTAAAGTTTGTTTATTTATATAACGTCTACTCTTTAAAAATGTTGGGTGTATTAAATATGGATAAAAGAAATGTTTTCTTTTGCTCGATATATTTCAAATTATTAAAAAATAAAGAGTTCCGAATACTACTCATTGATGTAACAAATATGTTATTTTTATAGAATAACATAAAATAGTGAATACCATGGGGTCTCGGAGAAAATTTATACAAAATGTTACTGTTTCGGCAATTGGGTTGCCATTGTTAAGTAGCCCAGCAAATCTATTTGCGTCGGCAGATAAACCATACAGCGGTCCTATTCTAAAGGTCGCTATTATGGGCTTGGGAAGTTATGGCAGTAGGGTTGCAGAGGCAATGTTAGATTGTAAAAAGGCCAAGCTGGTAGGTGTAATAAGCGGTACTCCATCAAAAGTCACCAAATGGCAGTCCAAATACGGGATTCCTGAAAAGAATTGTTATAACTACGATAATTTTGATGCTATTAAAGATAATGATGATATAGATGCAGTATACATAATTACCCCTAACGGACTTCATTGCGAACAGGCAATTAGGGTTGCTAAAGCAGGTAAGCATGTAATTTGTGAGAAACCCATGGGCGTAAATGCGGAAGAGGGACAGCGGATGGTAGATGCCTGTAAGGCCGAAAATGTAAAATTGCTGATAGGGTACCGGATGCATTATGAACCTAAAACCATGCATGTTATCCAAATGCGAAAGAACGGGGAATTTGGGCAGCCAAAGTTTTTTCAGGGACAATCTGGTTTTGTCATCGGTGACCCTACACAATGGCGATTAAACAAGGAACTTGCTGGTGGCGGTGCCATGATGGATATAGGAATTTATTCCATTAATGGTGCCAGGTATATTTTGGGCGAAGACCCTATTTGGGTGACTGCCCAAGAAACAAAGACCGACCCTATTAAATTTAAGGAAGGTGTAGATGAGACCATACAGTTTCAAATGGGCTTTCCTAGTGGTGCCGTGGCAAATTGCCTATCTACCTACGCTATGAATAACTTAGATAGGTTTTTTATGACGGGTACCAAAGGTTGGATGGAGATGAAACCATCAACAGGATACGGCCCTATTAAAGGGAGAACCCATAAGGGTGAACTGGAACAACCACATACCACACATCAAACATTACAAATGGACGGTATGTCAGAATTAATTTTTGAAGGTAAACAGCCTATTGTTTCCGTAGATGGCGAAGAAGGGGTAAAGGATATGAAGATTATAGATGCCATTTTCCTTGCTGCAAAAACAGGGGACAAGGTTAAGGTTAAACTCTAGAATACATTCTTGACCACTTAAACAATAGGGGTAAAAATCAATTTTATCTATTTCTCAACGAACAAGATTTGTCAAAGGTTCGCCTTTTGAAAATTGAATGATATTTAGGGCGGTAAGTCGTGACATTTCGTTCCTGGCCTCTACGGTAGCGGAACCAATATGTGGCGTTACTGCCATATTTTCCATGCTTAGTAATGGGTTGTCCTTTAACATAGGTTCAGGGTCTGTAACATCCAGACCGGCACCCCAAATCACTTTGTTTTGTAAAGCTGCAATCAGACTTTTTTCATTAATGAGCCCTCCCCGGGACGTATTTATAAAAATGGACGAAGGTTTCATTTTGGAAAATGTCTTGGCATCGAACAATCCTTTTGTTTCTTTAGAAAGGCTTGCATGTACAGATAGTACATCGCTTTGTTCCAGTAATTCCTCAAAGGATACATAGCGGGCATTTAACTCTTTTTCAACAATAGGATTAGGCGTTCTATTGTGATAAATAACCTTCATGCCGTAAGCCCCATGGCAACGCATGGCAAATTCAGTACCTATTCTTCCCATTCCAAATATGCCTACTGTTTTTCCCTTTAGCTCTATTCCTAAATTAGCCTGTGGCCGGAAATGGCCCCAATCCCCTGATATGATTTTTTTATGCATGTAGAACATTTTTCTGGAGACCGAAATCATAAGCCCAAAAGCAATATCGGCGGTAGCATCTGTCATAGCGTTGGGTGTATTGGTGATGGGGATTCCGAGCTCATCGGCTTTTTTTAAATCGATATTATTATAGCCAACTGAAAATTGCGAAATCAACTTTAAATGTCTGTTCTGTTCTAGAAAATCGGCATCCAATGTATAAATGCTAGAAGATAATAGCACATCGTGTTCCCGCGTGGCCTGGATAAGTTGCTCTCTGTTCATGGGAAGGTCTTGGGTCCAGACGGTGACCTGGAGCCCCTCTTTCTTTAGCATTTCTATTCCTAATGAAGGAAAGTTCAAGGATACCAATATTTTCATTTTTTAATTTTTTGCGAATATCAATACTCCAATAGCTCTATCTTTCTAAAATCAATGGGGTGGCTATTGGATTGTAGGGAAATGTATCCGCTTTTTATCGTGGAATCACCTTCTTTGATAAAAGCTTGGGCAAATTCGTTTTCTGGGTCATAAACAGGGTTGGCGTAGCTCATAATTTCTTCCCCATTAACAAAATGCTTCATTTTACCATCTTTTACATCTATTTCAATGGTAATCCACTGGTCTCCATGAAAGGTTTTGGCCACTTTAGCCGGATTACAAAACAAATCACTTCGCTTACCATCTACTTCTACCTTCATGCCTATTCCACAAATAGCACCTAGTGGTCTATCATCTGTACCATTGCCACCATGTAAATTGTATTCCAGACAAATGGGGAAACCTTGGTTCAATTGAACGGTATTTGGGGGTTGGGTGTGTATTTGTACCCCGCTGTCCCTGTAGCCCCATTCGGGAGCACCGGCAGCGGTTTCGCCCACAAATCGATATTCTACTTTTAATCGGTAATCGGACAATTCCTTATCATAAAAAAGTGCTCCAAAACGCTCGCCAAATTCAGGTCCATAGGCATCATAGCGTATTCTTAAAATACTGTCTTTGACCCCAAAGGTGTTCCCAAAGTTATCGCCTAGCGGATAGCCATTTATTTTCATGGTCCAACCATCAAGATTTACCCCATTAAAAATTGGAATCCAATTATTTTTGGCCTGTTCTTTTTGGTTTTCCACCACCTTTGGTTTTTGGTCTTTACATCCGATACTTGAAAGTGTGGCCAATAACAAGAATGTTGAGAATACGCGCAATGTTGAAATCGTCATCAGTTTAGCTTTTGTTAAAAATAACCATATTATATCAAATTGGATTTCATTGTAAACTCTTCTTTGATACCTGATTTTGTTTGTTGCAATTGTTGTTAATGTTTGTATATAATGTATTTTAGGGTGAAATGTTAGTGGTGTAATCTGTTATTTTTAATTTAAAAAAAACCCTCTGACCAATAATTAAATAAATATATATGTTGAATCCCCTTAAAAATTTCCCTTTGGTATTTTTGTGTCTTCTTTTGATATTTTCTTGTAAGGATAATAACAAAAAGGATATAAGAATATCATCAGAATTAATGAAAGACTCCATATTGGTATATGGCCAATATACGCCCAAATCAACCGACCTTGTTATTTCTCGTATGGAGTATAAGGATAAGCTATATGGTTTTTGGTTGGGACAATGTATTGCGAATTGGACCGGGTTAATCACGGAGATGGATAAAATTGGGATTCCAACTGCGGAAGGTAAGGGAGAAGGATTCTATACTAGAGAAGATTGGGGCGGACCGGACCAACCTAATCTTTGGGGGTCTAACAACTATTCCAATACCATTGATTTTCTTTTCGCCAAACAGGATAGTATTTGGGGGGCTGATGATGATACCGATATTGAATATATCTACCAAGAATTGCTTTATCGGAACAAAACAACACTATTAACAGGTGAAATGATCAAAGAGGGTTGGTTAACACATATCAAAAAAGATGAAGAAAATTTTTTGTGGGTTTCCAATCAACAGGCGTTTGATTTAATGGGAAAAGGCATGGTGCCGCCCGCTACCGGTGATTCGTTGAACAATCCACATTATGAAATGATCGATGCGCAGTTGACCACGGAAATATTTGGTTTTTTAGCTCCTACAAGACCAGATATTGCGCTTAAAATGGCCAATTTACCTATACGGAACGTAGCTAGGGCAAATGCCGAATGGATTTCTGAATTTAATGTTATTATGTATGCATTGGCACCAATGGCAGACCAAGATAAAACCATACAGGAAAATTTAAATTGGATGACAAAAGAGGCTCGAAAACGATTGCCCAATGATTCTTATGCTGCTAAAATGTATGACTTTGTATCTCAAGAATATAATTCTGGAGCTACTTGGGAAGAAGCTAGGGATGCCCTACATGAACGCTACCAAATAAGACAAGAGGATGATTATTTGTGGGCAACCAAAGATGAATCGTGTAATGGTTGTTTTGCGGCAGGAATAAACTTTGGTGCCAGTATAGTAAGTTTATTATATGGTGAGGGAGATATAAAGGAGACCATTAAAATTGGAGCTCTATGCGGGTGGGATTCCGATAACCCTACGGCTACATGGGGCGGTTTATTGGGTTTTATGTTGGGTAGGCAAGGTGTTGAAGATGCTTTTGGTCAAAAGTTTGCAGAAAAATTTAATATCCATAGGACAAGAATAGGTTTCCCAAACAATGGCATAGATAACTTTAATACAATGGCCCAAAAAGGAATTTATATTATTGATAGGGTAGTTCAAGAACAAATGCATGGAGGTATAGATCTTGAAAAAAATGTATGGTACATGCCTAAAACACCATTAAAGATTATGCCAGGTTCGTAACAACGTTAAAATTTGGAATATATCCAAATAAATGGAAATAATCCATTAATTTAGCTATCCCAATTTTTTGGATAGGTAATGGAAAAAACCATATTACATATAGATTTAGATACCTTTTATGTCTCTGTAGAGCGACTCAATAATAGGTATTTGCAAAACAGGCCTTTGTTGGTAGGTGGTACCAGTGACCGTGGTGTGGTGGCTGCATGTAGTTATGAGACCCGTGGTTTTGGGGTGCATTCCGGTATGCCCATGAAAATGGCAAAGGAACTATGCCCAGAGGCTTTTGTAATTAGGGGGAATGCCGGTGAGTATAGTAAACATTCCGATGTGGTTACAGAAATCATAAAGGAACATGTACCGCTCTTTGAAAAATCCAGTATAGATGAGTTTTATGCAGATCTAACGGGGATGGACCGCTTTTTTGGTTCTTATAAATATGCTGCAGAACTGCGTAAACGTATTATCAAGGAAACCGGTTTGCCTATTTCTTTTGGTCTATCGGTAAACAAAGTGGTCTCTAAGGTAGCCACCAATGAGGCCAAACCCAATAATCACCTTAAAGTAGATTTGGGGTATGAGAAATCTTTTTTGGCACCATTATCCATAAAAAAGATTCCTATGGTGGGGGACAAGACCTACCAAACGCTTCGTAATCTAGGATTGCGAAAAGTGCGTACCATACAAGAAATGCCCATAGATGTTATGCAGCGTGTATTGGGTAAAAACGGAACCGTAATCTGGAAAAGGTCCAACGGTATAGATAACACACCTGTAATTCCTTTTTGTGAGCGAAAATCTATTTCTACAGAACGTACGTTTGACCGTGATACCATAGATGTGGTGAAATTGCGTGGTATCCTTATCGCTATGACCGAGAATTTGGCCTACCAACTTCGCAGGGGCGAAAAGTTAACGGCATGTATCGCGGTAAAAATCAGGTATTCGGATTTTAATACCTATTCCAAGCAGTTACGCATTCCGTACACCAGTGCAGACCATATTTTGATTCCTAAGATTCTGGAAATGTTCAAGGCCCTTTATAACAGACGTTTGCTCGTACGCTTAATAGGTATTCGTTTTACTCATTTGGTGTCGGGCAATTATCAAATCAATCTTTTTGAGGATACAGAGGAAACCCTGAATCTATACAACGCCTTGGATACTATAAGAAAACGCTACGGGGATAAGAGTGTATTAAGAGCATCGGGCATGGGAGCCAAGACCATTGGTAGAATGCAAAATCCTTTTGATGGTAGGCCACCTGTGGTACTGGCACATCGGAAACTATAGTGTTTTGGTTAAAAAAATAGAGAAGAAAGTATAGGGAAAAAAGCGTACGGTTTGTAGCGCTTAGCCTCTAGCATATGGCGTACTACATAAAAATCGTCAATTAAATATCATATTGTGTACCTAAACTGCCATACATATTATAGTCTTCGTTACGGAACTTTTTCCGAGCTGGAATTGCTGCAATTGGCACAGCAAAACCATGTGGGCCAACTGGCACTTACCGATATCAACAACACTTCTGCCGGATTGAACTTTGTGCGTAAGGCGTTTGAACTGAATGTAAAGCCCATTTTAGGGATTGATTTTAGAAATGGGGTAGAACCTTGTTTTGTGGGAATCGCCAAGAATAATGAAGGGTATTTGGAACTTAATAATTTTCTTTCGGAACACCTGCATCAGGAGAAAAAAATAGAAAGTATAGCCCCAAAGTTTACTAACGCCTATGTTATCTACCCTTTTGAAAAAGTACTTCAGGATGAGATGACTGTTTTTGCAGACCATGAATATATAGGTGTTTCTATTGCAGATTTACGGCGCTTACGCTTCTCAAGGCTAATTGCGTATACGGATAAATTGGTGGTGTTGCAGCCGGTAACCTTCCGTAGTAAAAGGGATTTTAATGCCCATAGGTTATTACGTGCCATAGACAACAATACTTTATTGAGCAAACTTTCCACAACAGAACAGGCCAGTGAGGATGAGCAAATGTTTCCTATGGAAAGCTTGGTCAATGCTTTTTCTGAACACAGGTTTATCTTAGAAAATACGGAGCGTTTAATGAACAATTGTACTATTCATTTTGACTTTTCGGAAGGACGAAAACCGCAGAACCTTAAAAACTACCTGGGAAGTCAAGAAGAGGATGAGGCCCTATTGGAAAAACTTTGTGAAGAAGGTTTGCCATATCGCTATCCAGAGAAGGACGATGCTGTTATAGAGCGATTGGACAAGGAAATGAAATTGATAAAAAAAATGGGTTTTGTCTCCTATTTTTTAATCAATTGGGATATTGTTTCCTATGCCCGTAGCCAAAATTTCTTTTATGTAGGCAGGGGCAGTGGTGCTAATAGTATTGTAGCCTACTTGTTGCGCATTACCGATGTAGACCCTATGGAGCTGGACCTTTATTTTGAAAGGTTTATTAACCTGTACAGGACCAATCCGCCAGATTTTGATATCGATTTTTCACATCATGATCGGCCCATCGTAACCAAATATATCTTTGAACGTTTTAAGCATGTGGCCCTTCTAGGCACCTATGTTACCTTTAAATGGCGGGGTATGGTAAGGGAGTTGGGTAAGGTTTTTGGTCTGCCCAAAGATGAAATAGATCTGCTTTGTAATGGGGATATTAAAAATTTACGCTTGGATGGTATCTCTGCTTTGGTGATCAAATACACCCAGCTGCTAGAGGGTATGCCGAATTATTTGAGTATTCATGCTGGAGGTATTTTAATAAGTGAGAAGCCCTTGCATTGGTTTTCGGCAACACACTTACCGCCTAAAGGATACCCGACCACGCAATATGATATGGTTATTGCAGAGGATGTGGGTTTGTATAAGTTTGATATTCTTGGGCAACGTGGATTGGCAAAAATAAAGGAATGTATCGCTATTTTGGAACAATCGCGACCTAATGATTTTGCCCAGTGGGATATTCACGATATCAAAAGGTTTAAGCAAGACTACAAGGTGAATGAGCTTATAAAAACCGCGCAGTGTATGGGTTGTTTTTATGTGGAATCCCCTGCCATGCGTATGCTGCTTAAAAAACTGGAGGTAGACAATTATCTAGGTCTCGTTGCCGCTAGTTCCATTATACGGCCAGGGGTTGCAAAGAGTGGTATGATGCGGGAGTATATATTACGACACAGAAACAAGGGTAGGGCAGAGGAAAAGGCACATCCCGTAATGCTCAATATTATGCCGGAAACCTATGGGGTAATGGTCTACCAAGAAGATGTCATCAAGGTAGCACACCATTTTGCAGGCTTGGACCTAGGGGAGGCAGATGTCCTGCGCCGTGGTATGAGCGGTAAGTTTCGTTCACGGGAAGAGTTTCAACAGGTGGAGCAAAAGTTTATGGAAAATTGCCGGTTAAAAGGCTATCCAGAGAAGTTGGTTTCAGAAATATGGCACCAAGTGGCCAGTTTTGCCGGCTATGCCTTTGCCAAGGGCCATTCTGCATCTTATGCCGTAGAAAGTTACCAAACACTCTTTTTAAGAGCCTATTTTCCTTTGGAATATATGGTCGCCGTATTGAATAATGGCGGTGGATTCTATAGAGCGGAGTTTTATATTCATGAGGCACGTATGTTGGGCGCTACCATACACCCACCATGTATTAACAAGAGCAATGCTGCTAATTGTATTTATGGAAAGCAATTATATTTGGGACTGATGTATCTAAAAGAGCTGGAATCCCGTGTAGTAGATCGTATTTTAAAGGAACGCTCCTTACAAGGGGTTTTTGTCTCTTTGGAGGATTTTCTGGATAGGGTGCTCATTTCCATAGAACAAATAAGCATCCTTATACGTATTGATGCTTTTCGGTTTACCGGGGTAAATAAACACCAATTGTTATGGAAGGCCCATCTTTTTTTGACTAAAAATGCGAAGATCGATCATCCAAAGTTGTTTAAGCCACGGCATCAAAATTTTAAGATACCTACATTGCATACTACGGATCTAGAAATGGCCTTTACACAATTGGAATTGTTGGGATTTTGTCTCTGTAGCCCATTTGCGCTATTGGCAGAACCGCCACAGAACCATACGGCAAGTGTTGATTTTGTAAAGTACCTGAATAGGAATATTGATATTTACGGGTATTTGGTCACTGTAAAGAATACGAGCACCCATACAGGTAAACGTATGCATTTTGCTACTTTGGTAGATCAGCAAGGTGCTGTTTTTGATACGGTACTTTTTCCGCCTGTGGCAGCAAAATATCCGTTTAGGGGTAGGGGTATATATCGCTTTTATGGTAAGGTAGTGAGCGAATTTGGCTTTCTGAGTATCGAAGTTATTAAAATGCGAAAGGAAGATTACGTTCCAGACCCACGTTATGCAGATATGAAAACCAGTGTAAAGGTGTTTTCTAAAAAAAGTAAGTAGTTAAACAAAAAAGCTCCTAATATCGTAAGAGTTTTTTATAATTCTGTATATCGCTCTAACATAGTCCGTTATTTCACCTCCATTAAAAATGAAAGCGGTTTATCCTATAGAATTTGTTCAATAGATAAAATCTTTTTTTTGCTTTTAAGAGGGGAGATGGCTTAAACCTAAATATTTAGTGGAAAGGTTAATGGTCTACCAAAGTTAAATCAAAACAATTATCTTTAGAATAATGAAACGGCAAAGGATTCTTGAAACTGTTTTGATAAAGATGAATAAAGTAATTTACTTCATAGAAACTAAGATTTTGATACTTTTAATAGTTGTCACGTTGTTTTATTCCTGCAATAGTTCATCGGATCAAATAGATTTTAGCACACAAATAAAGCCCATTTTAAATAACAAATGCATAACCTGTCATGGTGGTGTCAAAAAAAGTGGTGGTTTTAGTTTATTGTTCAAGGAAGACGCTTTTGCGGTAACAGAATCGGGTAAACCAGCAATTATACCGGGTGATGCTAATGGAAGTGAGTTCATAAAACGAATAAAAGAGGATGATCCGGAGTTACGTATGCCCTATGAAAAATCCAAGCTTTCTGATGCGGAAATTGATTTATTGACCAAATGGATAGATCAAGGGGCTAAATGGGGACAGCATTGGGCATATACCTTACCTAAGGAGGTAGAAGTGCCAAAAGTGATTCAAAAGGCCAGTTTTTCTGCTAATAATAATGCCGACTTTTTACAAAATGATATTGACCGATTTATTTTGGCCCGTTTGGAAGAAGATACTATTACTCCCAATAGGCCCGCGGCAAAGAATACCATTATAAGAAGATTGTCTTTTGATCTTACCGGTTTACCTCCTTCCCAACAGTTGTTCAACGCATTTGTAGATGATAGGATTTCTTATGAATCTGTTGTTGATAGTCTTCTGGCCCAATCAACTTTTGGGGAAAAGTGGGCAAGTTGGTGGTTGGATTTGGCACGTTATGCAGATACCAAGGGGTATGAAAAGGATAATGGTAGAAGTATGTGGCGTTATAGGGATTGGGTCATTAAATCCTTAAATAATAATATGCCATATGATCAGTTTACCACGGAACAATTGGCCGGTGACCTATTGCCAGACCCATCGGTAGATCAACTTATTGCTACAGCTTTTCATAGAAATACGATGAACAATGATGAAGGGGGTACCGAAGATGAAGAGTTTAGGGTTGCTGCAGTGCTAGATAGGGTGAATACTACGTTTTCAGTTTGGCAGAGTACCACTATGGAATGTGTTCAATGCCATAGCCATCCCTATGATCCCTTTAGGCATGAAGAATATTATCAGGCTATGGCCTATTTTAATAATACTAGGGATGAAGATACCCCTGATGAAAGTCCCAATATTCGATTTTATGATGAAAATCAGATTAAAACGAAAAAAAACATCATTTCTTGGATAGAGAAATATGGTACTGACAAGGATGTTGAGCTTTACTCAGATTTTCTACTCTTCATGGAACCCAAGTATTTGGCACATAATGCCAAAGAATTTAGAAATGGAGAACTAGCGGACACTAAATATCTTGCGCTTTGGGACGATGGTTCCTGTGTGCTAAAGAACGTAAATACAAATGGGGCATCTGCTATGTATATGAAATATAGGGCTCCTGTAGATGGTACAACGGTAACCATTAGAAAAAATGACTCTAAAGGTGAAATCCTGACACAATTTGAGGTTAACAGGACCGACGGAAATAGTATCAGGAAAATACCTTTTAAGAAAATTGACCAAACCGTTGATTTGTATTTTGAGAGTAACAATGACTTTATTAAAAAACAAGTCTCTACCAGTTACATAACTTGGTTTGCCTTTTTAAAAGATATTCCCGGTGTAGGTGTACATGGTTATGATATGATAAACCGTTCGTTTTTGGAGTTATTGGATTCGAGGACACAGAACTTGCCTATTATGGTAGAGAACAAAAATGATATGGCAAGGACCACACAGTTGTTTGAACGTGGCAATTGGCTACAACTGGCGGATACCGTTCAACCTGGTACTCCCAAATCACTGAACAGCTATTCAGAACAATGGCCCGATAATCGCTTGGGACTTTCTAAATGGCTCGTAAGCAAAGAGAATCCGTTAACTGCCCGTACATTGGTGAACCGGGTCTGGCACCAGATTTTTGGAAGGGGAATAGTTCCCTCGATAGAAGATATGGGTACACAATCCGATCCTCCTTCCCATCCTTTTTTATTGGATTGGCTATCACTTCGGTTTATGAACGAGCATGGTTGGAGTATGAAGGAATTGATAAAAGAAATCGTTATGTCGGGCACCTATCGGCAAAGTTCGGTGGTCACCCCAAATTTATATCAGATAGACCCACATAATGAGCTTTATGCCAGAGGGCCAAAAGTACGTTTGAGTGCAGAAGAAATAAGGGATCAAGCATTGGCCGTTTCTGGATTGTTAAGTAAAAAAATGTACGGTCCTGGTGTGATGCCACCGCAGCCAGATGGTGTTTGGCAATCCGTTTATAGCAATGCAGCATGGGTAGAAAGCAAAGGGGATGATAAGTATCGTCGTGCCATTTACACCTATTTAAAAAGGACCAGCCCATATCCATCTTTTATTACGTTTGACGCTGGTAGTAGAGAAGTATGTACAATACGCCGTACGGTAACCAATACCCCTTTGCAGGCGTTGGTTACTTTAAACGATCCTGTTTATGTGGAAGCTGCTTATGAGCTTGCTAAAACTATGGATATTGAGGATGTTGATCAAGGCATTTCATTGGGTTTTCAAAAAGCCACATTTTCTCAATTAAATAAGGAGAAGTTGCAAATCCTTAGAAATCTATTTGATCAGGCTATGATTGAATTTGAAACTGAGGAGGAGTATAAAAATGGCTTTATGGGATTGAGGGAGAAACCAACTCAAAAATTAGCGGCTTTGACCGTAGTGGCCAATGCTATAATGAACTTGGATGAATTTTTGACCAAGGCATAAGCACTTGGTAATTTAATAGGGTATAATGAAAACCGATATAGACAGACTAATAGCGGAAAAGCTCAAAAGGGAAGTGGAAATAAAAACTAGAAGACACTTTATTAAACAGTGTGCTTCTGGAATGGGTGGCTTGGCTTTGGGGTCTATATTTATGGGCTGCGACCCTTTAAGTTCAGGATTGCCAAAAAATAGTCTGTCATCGGGCTTTTCGGATCGCGATTTAAATCCGTTAGCAACCTTACCGCCACCATTTTCGCCACGTGTTAAAAATGTGATTTACCTGCACATGGCCGGAGCGCCGTCTCAATTGGAAATGTTCGATTACAAACCAGAATTGGCCAAGCTTCACGATCAAGAATGCCCACAATCTCTTATAGAAGGTAAAAAGTTCGCATTTATACGCGGTACACCAAAACTTTTAGGTCCACAGGCTACATTTAAACAAATAGGGGAATCGGGGAATTGGGTTTCGGACAACCTACCTCATTTCAAAAAAGTGGTCGATGAGGTAGCTTTTTTAAAGGCTGTACATACGGATCAATTCAATCATGGCCCGGCTCAATTATTTATGCATACGGGTAGCCCTAGATTGGGAAGGCCAAGTATAGGGTCTTGGGTTACCTACGGTCTAGGATCAGAAAATCAAAACTTACCCGGTTTTGTAGTGCTTACCTCTGGTGGTAAAGCCCCTAGTGCAGGAAAAAGTGTGTGGGGCAGTGGATTCTTGCCGTCTGTTTATCAAGGCGTACAGTGTCGCTCAAAAGGAGATCCGGTTTTGTATATAGAAGATCCGGATGGTATTTCAAGAGACTTAAAGAAAAATACTATCAAAGCCATTAATGAGATAAACAAAAAGGAATATGCAAAATATGCTGATCCAGAAATTTTAGCTAGGATCAACCAATATGAAATGGCCTATCGAATGCAAATAGCCGTTCCAGAAGTCATGAATATTAATAATGAACCGGAACATATTAAAAATATGTATGGCGTGGAACCTGGTAAGGAATCCTTTGCCAATAACTGCTTGTTGGCCAGGAAATTGGTAGAAGATGGTGTACGTTTTGTTCAACTGTTCGATTGGGGATGGGATGCGCATGGTACCGATCCTAGTACTGCGGTTGACCTAGGATTGAAAAATAAATGTAGGGAAATAGACAGGCCAATGAGCGCACTTTTGCTTGATCTTAAACAAAGAGGGCTTTTAGAGGATACGCTTGTGGTTTGGGGAGGTGAATTTGGAAGAACCCCTATGCAAGAGAATAGGGAAGGTAAGACCATGGGCTTTAAAGGTCGTGATCATCATGGAGATGCATTTACCATGTGGATGGCAGGTGGCGGTATTAAAAAAGGGGCTTTGCATGGACAGACTGATGCTATAGGTTTTTCAGGTGTTGAGGGTAGGGTATCGGTTCATGACGTACATGCGACGATTTTGCATTTGCTTGGATTTGATCACGAACAATTCACCTTTGATTTTCAGGGAAGACCCTTCCGTTTGACAGATGTTGAGGGAGAAGTGATTCAGGAAATTTTAGCCTAATTATATGCATACCTTGCCTTATACTAAAGTTGCTTCAGCGGACCAATGGAAGGCAAATCTATATATGATGAAACTGATTAAGGAAAGATTGAATATTGACTAAGTAGCAGCGTTATGGATATTGTAAAACAACTTTTAGGAAGGCTGCATCCGCTTATTGTTCACCTGCCTATTGGGTTTATTGTTGTAGGTATCCTTTTACAGGTTTATGATAGAAGGAAAAAAGAACTCAACAAGGTAATTTCCTTAATTTACCTCTGGGCAGCTTACTTCGCAATAGCAGCTTGTATCACGGGGTATCTACAATATGTTGAAGAGGGTTATTCTTTAGATTCGGTAGAATTACACCTTTGGTCCGGTATCGCAACAGCAATATTTTCTTTAGTAATGTGGGCCCTGTTAAAAGGTAATTTTGTTGTGTCTTTTTTATCAAAGGCTCCTATTCTTTTATTTTCCGGGTTATTATTCGCACTTATTTCTTTTACGGGACATCAAGGTGGAGCTATTACACATGGAGAAGAATATTTAGTGGAGCCATTGCCCAATGCTATAAAATCGGCACTTGGGTATGAAATATTTGAGGAGAAAAATATTGAACTTACAGAGGAATCTTGGGAATCCGCTGTTTTATATTCAGATGTTATTGCACCCATTCTCAACAATAACTGCGTAAGTTGCCACAATATAAAGAAAGCAAAAGGGGAGTTGTTGTTAAACACTCCGGAAGGTATAATGGATAGTGGGAAGAATAGTCCTGTGGTGATTGCAAATCATTCTGATAAAAGCGACTTATTTGCTAGAATGAAATTACCTAGTAGTGATGATAACCATATGCCTCCGGATGGAAAAAGACAACCTTCAAAAGCTGAAATTAATGTGATTGGAATATGGATAGAAAATGGCCTCTCTTTTGATAAGACGATTGGAGAACTAGGTATGGATAAATCGCATTTTAAACCTTTTTTTTCAAAATCGATTTTAAATGATTATCCAGATATTGAAATAACCAAGGCCCCAATGGATAGTATTGTAAAAATTGAATCCTTGGGTATCCATATAGATCCTATAAGTGAATCTACCCATTTTCTTAGTGTTTCCTGTATCAATTTACCCACTTTTACCGATGCTGATGTTAAGGATTTATTGCCAATAAAAAATCAAATTTCAGTATTAGATCTTGGTGGTACCCTAATTACCGATGCCATCTTTGATAAATTGACACAACTTCCTAATCTCACTATCTTAAAATTAGACAATACGACTATTACTGGTCACCAGTTAGAATTATTGGCATCATTAAAATACCTACGAACCATTAATCTTTCGAACACCCGTTTTAATGGGGAAAATTTGAATAAACTAGGGTCATTTAAAGGCCTTAAGAAAATTTTTCTTTATAATACGGATTTAGGTAAAACTGGAACCGAAACCATAGCAGCAGGTCAAATAACTATAGAGCATGGTAATTATAACCTTCCCTTGATCGCTACGGACAGCATAGTATATTAGTGTATTCGAGTTTTAAGGAATAAGCGTTTTTTTATAATTAGGTGTATTGTTGTTTTCTAGTTTAAGAGAAACCATTGAAATTGCCTAATTTACGAGGTCTGCCATAAGGCCTTTGCATGTAAGATGATACTCGCCCAACAGCAGAAGTTTAATGTTAGCCCATAAATTTAGCTTCTAAAAATAAACCCGAATCACAGCGTTGGGCGTAATCCCCAATGAGTTCTGGCGTACTTCTTCAACTTCCCCAACTGTATCGACCCTATAAAAATTGTTGATGGTGTTTTTCCTGTCGAACAAATTCCAAACCGATACGCCTATATTTACCTTACTCGCACCTTTCATCTTAAATTGATATATAGTAGATAGGTCGACCCGCATATAATCATCAAGTCTGTCGTCGTTAACAGGGCCGTAATTGATAGTATTATCTTCCAATACTTCATTACCCTCCGAGGGTCTTGTAATAGGTTTGCCCGAATGCCAGTTCAATCCAGCGGAGAACAAAAAATGAGGTGAAGTGTAAGTGGCTCCAAAGGTGGCA
Source organism: Maribacter sp. (assembly GCA_965662155.1). Lineage (GTDB taxonomy): Bacteria > Bacteroidota > Bacteroidia > Flavobacteriales > Flavobacteriaceae > Maribacter. The sequence goes on from CBFIGW010000007.1 coordinate 36,729, forward strand.
CTGTTTACAACTTCCAGATTATTTGCAAAACTTGCTTGCGGTAACGACTGAAAGTCAAAAGTATAATCACTCGAAAGATACGAGTAGCTCAACCAAGTATTCAGGTTTTTGAATTGTTTTCTAATCAATACGTCAACACCTAGTGCATCATAACCTCCAATGCCTGTCACGAACTCGTACTGGTTCTGAAAACCTTGGCTTGATGCAGTTATTCCGTTAACGTCTTTATAATAACCAACCAGATTAACAAGCCATCCGCTATTGCTGAAACTCAGCCCCGCAGATAGTTGTTTTCCGATAATCACAGGAATATCGGCATCGTTCGACAATCGCCACCTCCGCTTTTCAATTCCTAAAAAGTCATTTTGAAAATTGATAATCTGTGAGGTGTTCTGATGTTTGAACTCGCCAAGTATTTCTAGATTGAACGAGTTTAAAAAGCGTTGGTTAAAACTTAAACGTGGCTCCAACAGATGTCTTTTGAACTTGTCCAGATAGTTGTATCGTACTCCGGCATTCAAAGTGGTCATTTTGTTTTTCGAAACATAGCCCAATTGGGTAAATACTGCTTGTGTTCGGAGCACCTCTCCCTCTAGCCTTAAAAAGCGGGGATTATCGATGCTATCTAAGTTAGTTACTTTGCTATCTATATATTGATAACCTACTCTTAGCTGCAATTCATCTATAAGCTGGTAAGAGCTTTCCAATTTTACACCGGTTTCCGAAACTGAATTTTTTTGTGTAAACCGCTGGTCATCCAGAATATTGGCATTTGAGGCGTTTAATGTATAATCTGTTTCATAGATATGCAAAGACGTTCTAAGCCGGTCGGACCAAGTGCGATGGTATTGAAGTCCGCCCGCAATGCTATTTTGTGCTACGCTACTTCTCCTTGATTCTTCGACCACACCAACGGTCGCATTTTCATTGAAAATCAATTCATTATTGACATTGATAAAGTTCAGTTGAATTTCGTCTTTCTCCGAAGGCTGGTACAACCAACGTAACGAATGGTCGTAAAAATCAAATTCAAGATCGGTATTGGTATTCGATTCTACCTCGGTATCTTGTTTAATTCGGTTAAAATAGGTCGTATAAGTAGGCGATTCCAGAAAATTACTGATTCCTTTTCTAGCCGCAAGCTGTAGTGACGATTTTTTACCCAACGGAACGTCTACAAAAGCATTGCCATCCAAAAAATTTAGGGCAACGTTGCCTTGAAATTTAGAAGTAATCTCCCTGTCGGTTTCCATGGATATAGTGCCGGAAACACCGTCGGTATAGGAAATAGGTGTTCCGTTTTTACGTAGGCTGACCTTTTGGGTTATCTGTGGATTATACATAGAAATGAGTCCGAAAAAATGTCCTGATTGATACATCTTTATCCCATCCCAGAGAATTAGGTTTTGGTCGTTCGTGCCACCCCTAATATTGATGTCGGATACGGTTTCATTGATACTTTGAATACCAGGAAATGCCTGTACCGATTGCAATACATCGGTCTCTATCAACCCGGGAAGTATGCTGAACCTGTCAAAATCGATTTTAAAGGACCCATCATTGAGCTTGTCAATTCCTCGTATTAAAAAATCAGACAGAACCACTTCGGCCAGCTGCAATTCATCGGGTACTAGGTAAATTGTGCCGCAGGTATACGCTTTGAAAAATTGATAGCTTCTGTCCAAGGTTTTAAAGCCAATGTGTCGAATACTTATGATATCGTCTTTAGAATCAGGTTTTATCTCAAAATACCCATTTTCATCGGTAATGGTAGAACTTTTATTTCCTTGAACAGTAGCATTCATAATGGGTTCTTGCGTGTTTTTGTCCTTGAGATATCCGCACAGCTGTAATTCAGGGTTTTTAATGGAAACAATTTTATTGTCAAGAATAGAAAAAACAAGCTTGGTATGTTCTTGAATATAGCGCATTGACTCGTCAAAGGATAGCTCTTTTGAAGGTGGTACAACTTCTATGTCATCCACAGTCTCCGAGGCATAATTAAACTGATAACCAAAACGGGCTTGAAGTTCCTTTAAGACTTTAATAAGTTCTTCGGACGAAGGGGCATCTTGCGCTGAAATTGGAGCAAAATTACAGAGTAGAAAAAGAAGAATTATATATGATCGAATATGGTTCACTAACTTAGTGCCTGATTTGGCCCGATACTTTAATGGTTTGACGTATTTTGCTCTTTCTGGGTCAAGTTAAGCGTAATGTTTTTTAGGACAAAAAAAATGCGAACAGTATAATAAGGGGTTTTAAAGGAGGTTTTCATATTTAAACGGGTGGTCATTAATTCTTATTTAAAAAATCTACGAGATTAAATTATTGGTTTAAGGGGTATATACTAACCGAATTCCCACCTTCTATTCGATATTTCAAATCCAATGGTTCGCTAATCGATTTCAGTGCATTTTCCAAGCTATCGTGTACAAAGCCACCCGTGAAAAGTTGGTCGGTACTTATGTTCTCCATTCGGACTTCTATATTGTACTGGCGCTCCAATTCCGAGAAAACCTCGGACAAAGGAACCCGCTCAAAGCTACTTACGTTCTTGGTCCATTGCGGATTTTGATAGACGGTCTTTTCTAGAGCAACTTTTCCATTTGAAAAACGAAAGCGATCCCCTGCGGTAAGTTGCTCTGTGGCGTTCTGGGAGGTAACTTTCACAACGCCCTCAAAACATTCCACTTCAAAGTAATTTCCCCGCTGTTTCACATTGAATTGCGTACCAACAACGCTGACAGTTCCTTCAGAGGTTACCACATCGAATTTAGCGCCTTTGGCAACTTTAAAAAAGGCCTCGCCTTGAAGCTCAACCTCCCTTTTATTATCCCAATTACTTTTGGAATACTGTATTTCCGATTGGGCATTGACTATGACGGTAGAAGCATCCGGCAATTCTATGGTTGTTTTTTCGCCTGCAAGGGTATTAATTTCTACATCCCTATTAAAAAGAAAGAAATAGGAAAGTGTTAGACCGATTACAAAGACACTTGCAATTCGTAGGAATGGTTTAATCCAATTTAATTTCCTCACCGGAACGGTATCTTTTTCAAGTCGTTCGCTAAAGGTTTGAAAATCATCTACCTTAGAAAAATTAGAGGCTTTGAAATTTGATGCATTCTCAATGATACCCTTAAGTTCTGGGTAATCTTCAAGCTGCTCGAACGCCTTCTTTTCTTGTTCTGAAAGCTCGTCGGTCAACCATTTTTGTATCAAGTATTCCTTATCCATGGTTTCGGTTTCTGATTATATAACAACTAAGGTTGTTTTTCTCCTGACTATTTTAGCTTAAAATTTTCCAATTCTTTTTTGAGAATGCCAAAAGCAGAGTAAATTCGATACTCGACGACCTTTCGGGTAACCCCTAATAGTTCTGCAATTTCCTCATGCTTTTTGCCTTCCGCTTTATTTAACATGAAAGCTACCCGCTGTTCTTCGGAAAGTTTTCCTAGGGCTTTTTGATATTTTTGAAAGTACTCCTCCTGTTCCATAAGAAACTCGGGGGTCTCGTTGCTATGTTCCCGAGGTTTTAATTTTTGATATCGTAAGACCACTTTTTGGTGCTTGACCTCATTGAGCATCATATTGTTGGCAACAGTATACAAATAAGACTTAGCCTTGCCCAAGGTAACCTCTTTACAATGCTCCCATAGTTTGATAAAGGCTTCTTGAGCTTTATCATTCGGGTTTAAACGCTCGCCGTACTTATAATAAAGGTAGTCATGCAGGTTTTTGGAGTGTTTATTATAAATGCCAGAAAAGACGTGTTGCTGGCAAATGTTCTCATGCAGTTCTTTTGACAAAGCTTAGAATTTTGTTTCGTCCAAATGTAGAAATAAATTTTTTTAGAATTTTTCAGGAGTTTTGAGGAGTTGGTTGTTTTAGTAGCAAATCCCATTAATCGAAAAAGTATTTTATCATGCAAAAGTCTTATAAATTAATAACCGTCATCTTATCGCTATTCATATTGAACCTAAGTTGTAGACAAGAGGAATTTGAATATTTTCCACCAATCGAACAACCAAATTTGGCCAATTCTATGGTTGCGGATTTACTTGAAAGAACGGCCTTGAACGACGGTTCTGTTGACAACATAATTGACCAATCAAATTGTTTTACCGTTCAATTGCCAGTCATTGTGAATGTTAATGGAACTGATGTCTCGGTAGATGATATAGAAGATTATGCAAACGTAGAGGCAATTTTTGATGCCTCAGAAGACGATATTGATGTTTTGCTAATAGCCTTTCCCGTTACAATTATCTTGAGTGACTTTAAGGAAGTGGACATCGCGGACCAAACAGAATTTGATTCTTTTTCTGCAAGTTGTAACGGAGAGAACGTACCGGACGATGATATCGAATGTTTGGATATCGAATACCCTATAACCGCCTCTATTTTCAATCAAACTACCGAGGCTTTTGATACTTTATCAATTACAAGCGATTCACAACTCTATAACTTTATTGATGACCTCGATAGTGATGACGTGGTTAACATTACTTTTCCTATCCGCATTCTATTAGCAGATGGAACAGATATAAACATAACCAGTTTATCTCAATTAGAGGAAGTCATAGATAACGCCAAAGACAGTTGCGATGAGGACGATGATTTCGATTACAACGATGACGACTGTGATAATTGTACCACCAACCAGCTTACCGATCTATTGACCGGTTGCACCGATTGGACGGTAGATAAATTGGAACGTAACGATCAAGACCTTGAAGACTCCTACGCTGGTTATCAATTTAATTTTGCTGCTGATGGAACAATGACCGCTGCTAACAACACAACTTCTTTCTCTGGTACATGGGAGAGTAGCGGGTTGGGCAACAATATTGTTGTTACCCTTAATATTCCAAATTTAAGCGACTTCAATGCCACTTGGAACCTGCACGAAATAGAACAAAACGGAGAAAACCAAGTTGACCTTAGATTGGGCGAAGACCGACTTCGTTTCGAGAGCAATTGCTCTAATGGTGGCAATGGAGGGGATGGAGACGGTTCTGGAAATACAGGGAATTTAGCATCAGTCCTAATTGATGGCCTCTGGGTCGTAGGCTCTTATACTGAAGATGCTGATGACCAAACCAGTAACTACAATGGCTACACTTTCAATTTTAATAGCGATGGCACTGCAATTGCAAATAATGGTAGTACTACCAACGGTACTTGGAGTCCACAAAATTCAGATAGTGAACTCTTTTTGAATTTTGGAACTGTGGCGCCCTTAGACGAATTTGATGATACTTGGGATGTGATTTCCATTACCGATACGCAAGTAGAATTGCGAGACGTTAGCGGTGGTGATGGTGGAACGGACACCTTAATTTTTAATAAACAATAAATAATATAATAACCTTAAAAACGATTGCTATGAAAAAGATGAATTTTATTTACAGACTAATTATGATAGCGGTATTCTTTACCGCATGTACCAAGGAAGATGATGACAGTAACAATTTTGCAAACTTACAGGCAGATGTGGAAGCGATTACGAATAATGTTTCAACCGGATCATGGGTCATAACCAACTTTATCGATTCCGGTAAAAATGAGACTGGTGATTTTACGGGATATGGATTCTCATTCAATGGGGATGGAAGTTTGGTGGCCGACAATGGAAGTAATACAGAAACAGGTACTTGGTCTATTACTGTGGATAGCAACTCCAATGATGACTCGAGTAGCAGCAGTTCAAACGATGACAGCTCGAGTAGCTCTAGCGATGACAATTCCATAGATGATTGCAATAACTGCAGTGTAGACCAATTAACGGAGGTATTGACCGCTTGTTCAGGCTGGTATGTTGATAAGCTCGAACTGAATGATAACGATTTGGAAGATAATCTGGAAGGATATAGCTTTGATTTTTCTGCGGACGGTACCATGAGCGTAACCTGGAATAACAATACGTATTCTGGAACATGGTCCGCCTCGGGAAGTGGAAATAATATTCAGGTGGTGCTTACGATTTCTGACATAGGCGATATTGAAGCTACATGGACACTTCATGAGATTGAATTGGAAAATGGCGAATCGAAAGTTGACTTACGCATCGGAGGCGATGACCGTTTACGGTTTAAGAACAATTGCACCATAGGAAATTTTTCAGGTGGCTCTCCTAATGGTTCTACCTCTGGCGATATTGATTTTAATATTTTCTTCGCTTCACCGGCAGACTTTGCAGAACTTTCAGATGATTGGGAAATCATTTCACATTCAGCAACTAAAATAGAACTACGAGATGTGAGTGGGGGTAATGGAGGAACTGACCTATTAACTTTCGAAAAGAATTAGGCCTGCTTGTTGGTACAATCTGTCAAAAAGGTGCATGCCCCATACCTTTTAGGCTTAATGTTCATGACCTTCTTAACCCCCAAGGATAGTTGTTCACTATGAAAAAGGAAGGTTTTTGATGAACTGCCCCAATTTACTTTGGGGCAGTTTTAATTTTTATCTTTAACGCGTACTTCGTGCCAAATGAAATCAAAATGGATATTTCGAAATCTTTGTCCTATTTAAATCCTGAGCTTGTATCGAGTATACAAGAGGAAGCAATTTTAAAGGAAATCCCAAAAAGCACGGTAATTTTGAGGGAGGGGCAATTTATAAAGGTCATTCCCATTGTATTGAAGGGCTTGATAAAGGTATATACGCGCTATGAGGACAGGGAACTTTTGTTGTACTATATACGGCCCGACGAAAGTTGTATCATGTCCTTTTCTGCCAGTATAAAAAATGACCCCAGTCAAGTTTTTGCCGAAACCGAAGAAGACACCACAGCCTTATTATTGCCCGTCGCTAAAGTTTCAACATGGATAGAGCAATATCCAGATATAAATACACTTTTCTTTCAACAATACAAGCAACGATATAGCGAACTTTTGGATACGATACACCATGTACTGTTCAATAAGATGGATAGACGATTGTACGAATATCTAAAAACCAAAATTTCAATTAGAAAAGAGAATCCGCTCAAAATCTCACATCAGCAAATTGCCAATGAATTGGGCACGGTGAGGGAAGTAATAAGTCGAGTTGTTAAAAAATTAGAGATTGAGGGTTTGGTGAAACAGCATCATAACACCATCGAAGTTTTCTAATTGTGACCATAGTCACTGCACAGTAACTATTGCTCAGCTAATTTTGACGTAAGGAATCAGAACTAAAAAGTATTCAAGTGTTTGTGGTTATAATTACTGCTCATAATCATAATCTCGGATTCTGTCTGGTCTTTTAAAAATTGTTTAACTAAAATTTACTGAAATGAAAAAAAACATGGGTAACACAGATCGCATCATTAGGTTCATTGTGGCCGCAATTATCGCAGCATTGTATTTTACAGGAATACTTAAAGGAACTTTGAGTATAATATTATTGGTGCTCGCAGGCGTATTCCTTCTAACTAGTTTAATCAGTTTTTGTCCACTATATGCCCCTTTTGGAATGAACACTTGTTCGATAAATAGGGGAAGTGACAAAAACTGATTAAGGAGAACCGTATTCCTTGTGGTACTTTTTTTGAATTATTTAAAATATCCGAATTTTGATTAAATAAAACTATTGGACTCTTATATTTAAGTTCCTGCTATGAAAATAAAATTTTTAAACAAACTGCCCTAATGAGCCTTGGGGCAGTTTCAACTCTAGTTTAGACAACAACGACTAAGGATTTACAAGATTTGGTTGCAAATATTATTTTTAAATCTATTGGTGATGGGAGTAGTACGCAATATGAAATCAATTTAAATTAAACCAAAAAAGCTCTCAATTTCTTGAGAGCTTTTTGCGGTCTGGACGGGACTCGAACCCGCGACCCCCTGCGTGACAGGCAGGTATTCTAACCAACTGAACTACCAGACCGTGGCGTTTAGCGTGTGCAAATATACACCCCTATTCCAATACCACAAACATTTTTTTAAAATATTTTACTCTAGTTGAATTTCTGTCTTTCTACCATAAAGGTATTGAGTATCGTACTAAAATCTGCCTTTACATCTACATCTACATATTTAATCCTGTATTGTGCACATTTAAGCTTTATTTGGGATAGATAATTACTTAATTCCGTTTCATAGGCCTCTTTGATATTATCCGCATAAAGGTCTATATAATCACCTGTTTCCACATCTAGAAATCGTTTTGGCGTATTTTCAAAATTAAAGTGCAATTCATGTTCCTTGTCCATTAAATGAAATAGAACTACCTCATGTTTATTATATTTCAAATGTCGCAAAGCTTCAAAAAGTTCGTCGTTAGATTTTTCGTTCTGTAGCATATCGGTAAACAAAAAAACAAGGCTACGCCGTTTTATTTTTTCCGCTATTTGATGTAAAAAAGTATAGGTTTTAGTTTCCTTAGGTGGGCTGGTGTCCTTGGTGAGTTCACTTAATT
>CBFIGW010000008.1:0-44317 GCA_965662155.1 Maribacter sp.
CTATTGGACCATCAAAATCGGTATAAATGGTTCCTGAAGAGTTCAAGTTATATTCCCTAAAAGACCCCCCTATCTGAATATCGGCGAAATCAATTAGATGACTAAAGTTATAGTTGGCATCTGCATGATAATATTTTGAAGCATCTTGAAATTTTGAGCCTGTAGATAAATCTGGATCAGCTATACTTCTATCAAAAGCAGCTTTAAATTCAGGACTTCCTGGTAAATACCTGCCAGATTCCGCTTGTGCCCTAGCTGCTGCATGCGCTTGATCATCAGTAGCGCCAGCCAATGTTGCTTGTACATAAGCCCCTGTATATTCCCCAAACCAGGTATTGTCATCTTTCCATGCTCTGTTAATGTTAATACCGGTAAAAACCATATCATAAGAATCTCCCGCTTTATCAGCAACCACATAGCCTCTTAAAAAGAAATTGTCGTTTCTAATTTCAAGCTTGTGTTGCTCTTGAAAAAATCCATTAATATTATATCTATTGGTTCCTTGGTAGATGGTTGACCCTGTTCCAACTTTACCTACATATGAGAATTCCAGATTATTTCCTTCAATTGGTCTATAATACAATCCCCAATCCGCTTTGATACTTTCTGCGTTGTAATTGGTAAGGTCTCTTTCATTATATCCAGTTCTACTCACTTCCTGTGAAGGAACAAGAGCATTGGCACCTGCAGGCAATATTCCAAGTCCTTCCAAGGTAACCGCGACATCCTTAATGTCGGCAGATACTTCATCACCATATACGTTGATTCCATCATAATTTAAATCTGCCCTTGTTCTAGTAGGATCAAATTTATCTACCTCACTGGTTGCTGCCCAATCCGTTCCTTTTAGATAGCCAAAATTCACCTTACCGGCGAACTTGTCGCTAAACTTATAGGCCGCACGTATACCGACATCGGTATAGGAGTTATCCCCAGCAGATTCCTGAGAGGTAATACCTCTTTTTATAGAAGCACTAATTCCTTGATAGTCAAAAGGACTCTTACTTCGCATAAATAAAATACCGTTAAAGGCGTTGGCCCCATAAAGGGCTGAAGAGGCACCTGGCAGTAATTCTACACTCTGTACATCTGTTTCTACCATTCCCACTAAATTTCCTATTGGAAAGTTCAACGCAGGAGTAGAATTATCCATACCATCTACCAATTGCATGAACCTAGTGTTCGCAAATGTTGCAAATCCTCTTGTATTAACTGATTTAAAAGTTAAACTATTCGTATTTACATCTACACCTTTTAAGTTTTCCAAACCTCCATAGAAATCTGCTGCGGTTGTATTTTGAATTTCCGAAATTCCCATTCTTTCAACGGTTACGGGGGATTCAAAGATACGTTCCGGGGTTCTGGAAGCAGAAATCACAACTTCATCCAGAAAGGTTTGTGACTCTTCCAAGACAACTGAAATAGTTTGGTTATTTGAGGTTATACTAGCACTGTTATTAGTATAACCAATACTTGAAATTACAAGTTTAAAAGGGGGCATCTCTGAAGTTTGTAGAACAAAATTACCGTCAAAATCAGTAGTTGTTCCTATTGCTTTACCCTCTATAACAATATTAGCTCCAGGTATAGGTTCGTTGTTTTGATCAACAACATTTCCATTAATTGTTGTTTGGGAAAAACCTAAAGCACCAAACAAAACCAATGCTACATAAAGTATTGTTTTCATTCTTAATTTGAGTTAAAATTAGTTCTGGCCCAAGATACAGATTATTTTAAATGGAAAATAGCAAAATGAAAAAAATTATGCGTGCATAGTATTATTTTGGCAAAAAAGGACGTCTAAAACTATGAATAAACAAAAAAGGAGGCTTTTTAGACAAAAACCTCCTTTTAAATTTTTAATATATTTTTTGTTATTCTACCGTAACAGATTTTGCCAAGTTCCGTGGCTGATCTACGTTACAACCTCTCATGACCGCAATATGGTATGATAGTAATTGCAGAGGAATAGTAGTTAACAAAGGTGTAAGACTTTCAAGTGTTTCAGGAACCTCTATAACATGATCTGCCAATTCGGTTACTTGTTCATCTCCTTCTGTAACAATTGCAATAATTTTTCCTTTACGTGATTTTATTTCTTGGATATTACTTACCACTTTTTCGTAATGTCCTTTTTTGGTTGCAATTACAAAAACGGGCATTTGCTCATCAATTAAAGCTATTGGTCCGTGTTTCATTTCTGCCGCCGGATATCCTTCAGCGTGTATATAACTAATTTCCTTTAATTTTAACGCTCCTTCCAAAGCTACAGGAAAATTATAGCCTCTACCTAAATAAAGACAATTGGTAGAATCTTTATATACATTGGATATTATCTCTATTAAAGGATTGGATTCCAATGCCTTTTCAACCTTCCTGGGTATTGTCTCCAATTCAGACAAATATTCATGGAACTGACTTTGAGAGAACACTCCTTTCTCCTTAGCTATTTTTAAAGCCATCAAAGTAAGTACGGTAATCTGCGTTGTAAACGCCTTTGTTGAGGCAACTCCGATTTCCGGACCGGCATGTGTATATGCTCCTGCATCTGATTCCCTTGCGATAGATGAACCAACCACATTACATACTCCAAACACGAATGCACCCTTCTCCTTGGCTAGTTTAATAGCTGCAAGAGTATCGGCAGTTTCGCCAGATTGTGATATTGCTATTAGAACATCTTTATCAGTAATAACAGGATTACGATACCTAAACTCCGAAGCATATTCTACCTCAACAGGTATTCTAGCTAAATCCTCAAAAATATATTCCGCCACCAAACCAGCATGCCAAGAGGTACCACAGGCAACTATGATAATTCTATTGGCGTTCATGAACTTTTCCAAGTTTTGATCTATACCCGCCATGCGAACTATACCTTGGTCAGCTAAAAGCCTTCCTCTATAGGTATCTTTTATAGCTCTTGGTTGTTCATAGATCTCCTTCAACATAAAATGGTCATAACCTCCTTTTTCTATTTCTTCCAAATTCATTTGAAGCTCTAGAATTCTAGGATAAGCTACTGCATCATTTTTAATTTTACGAAGTTTTATCTCTTTTCCCAGTCTAATAATCGCCATTTCTTCATCTTCCAAGTAAACAGCGTTATTAGTAAATTCTATGAACGGGGAAGCATCTGAGGCTATAAAAAATTCATTTTCGCCTATTCCTATTGCTAAGGGGCTACCTAATTTTGCAACTACTATTTCATCGGGTTTTTTTCTATCAAAAACAGAGATGGCATATGCCCCAACAACTTGATTAAGAGCTATTTGAACAGCTTTTCCAAGCATTACGCCTTCTGTCTTCTTTACTTCTTCAATTAAATTTACCAAAACTTCTGTATCGGTATCGGAAGTAAATGTATATCCCCTGTTTATCAATTCTTTTTTAATAGATTCATAATTCTCAATTATTCCATTATGAATAATAACCAGGTCACCGGAGTTGGAATAATGTGGATGTGAATTAACGTCGTTTGGCACACCGTGGGTAGCCCACCGCGTATGGCCTATCCCTAAACTACCTTTTTGGGAAATTTCCTCGGCCTTCTTTTTTAAATCTTCTACCTTACCTTTTGTTTTGGACAGATTTATTTGGCTACCGTCAAATAAGGCAATACCGGCACTATCGTATCCGCGATACTCCAATCGTTGCAATCCTTTGATAATAATTGGAAAAGCGTCTCTGTGACCAATATATCCTACTATTCCACACATATATTTATTGTTTGGTGTTTATAAAAAATTTCCTGTGCAAAGGTAAACCAATACATAGAAATACACTTTAGTTTATGGATATAGAACGATTAAAACTAGTTAATTGTATGTTGTTATAGAAAAAAACCAATTTAAAAAGCTAGAATACTTAAATTAATTTTTAATCAGCCTTTGTATAAAAGATTTCAAGCTTTAACCTTTTGTCGAAATTAGGATCGGTTTCAGAAATATTACTACCATAAAGCACTGTACTTAAAGGAGTTGTTGTGGCTGTAACAGGTACATCCTGTTCACTGGAACTTAATCTTGCATTCGCAACTCCAATGTTCTCAATATTTGCAGTTAAACTTAATCCAAGTGTGTTATTTGTAGAATCTCGAACAATCATGTTGTTGATGTGTTCAGTAATTCTTACGGTGTATTTTAATGTTTCTGGATCGGAATCATCCACTATTCCATCATAATTTAGAAAAAGACCGAAAAGACTTTCTTCTACGTTTTGCTCTGTATTTGCATTAAAAAGTGGAATATTATTATCAGCATCATATAAGTATAGTCTTGGTGGAACAAGTGCAGAACCTGTTAAATCCTTATCAACATAAAAAACCAAATTTACCTCGTTTATTATCCAATTTTCCGCTCGTATTTGCTCAATAATATTTTCCTCTCCTCCTGGCTCAAAAAGATTGATTTGAGTAGTTGTACCCGCACCACCTTTAAGATATATTCTAGATGCATTTGTTTCGTTATCCAATACTTCTTGTATTTGTGCCGGATATGGCTCATTGATCAAGGTATTTACAGCATTACCCACAATGCTACCCGTAGAAGACCCGGCCAGAAGGTTAAAAATAAAGTCCCTCTCGTTTTGTACGGTAGTTTCCTCAGTAGTATCAAAAGACAAGTAAGTATAAGTCATAGTAATACTTGCTTGCCTTAAATCTAAAAGTAGCATAAGCGACTCCGTTGCGCCAATTGACTCCAATGACAGGTGGATACCTCTCATATATTCGTTGAAATTAGACTGACTTAATAATTCTGAACTCCCCTCCTTATCTAATATATTAGTCTGAAAAAAGGCGTTGTCCAATGGAATCCGGATACCTGGACTTAGTCTGGTAAAAGTTAAAGACTCGTCCTCGTCCTCTGTTTCCAAATCATCCTCGTTAGGTATTAAAATCTCCGTATTACTAATTATTACCTCCTCCTCTAAAGTGGAGCTATTCAACACATCAGAAACAAAAGACGGTGAGAATTCTTGGTCAGAATAATAAGCTTGAGCTTCTTGATAATTTGCGTTTGGATCTAAATCCCTTAAAAAATAAGTAGAACGCTCCACTTTCAAATTAAAAGCAGGAGTGAACCCATCCTCTAAATCATCAAAATTTTTATTATTTACATAAACACTATCAATATCTACCTTTCTAGCGAAATTGTTAGCAATGATAGCTTCGCCATTTTTATCATTAATTCCGTCCTGGTCCGCGTCCACACTAAGACCGTCCAATGGGTCTGTATTGGAAGCCGTTTCTAAACGATTTGAAACCCCATCTTCGTCGTCATCATTATCTGGGTTTGCGGGGTCAGCATCAAATGCATCCTCTACACCATCTAAATCGGTATCCCTTGACCCGTTTTTAGTTAAAAATGGAATGTAAAGATAGACCTCTTTAACGGTCTCTTGCTCATCAAGTGTAGTTTCAGAATCATCCGAGTACGCACCATCTTCCGTGTTTTGCGATAAAATACCAAATGAAGGGTTTACTGAAGACAATGTTAGTTGTGACGTGATTGTTGCTTGGGTTTTACCGTATATTGGGTCATCAAAAGTACCTAATTGATAAACTGGCAACTTATTGGTCTGAACGGCCTCAATGTTTTTATTAAAAGCAAATACATCAAATACTTCCTTGCCGGTCGTAAAAGGCTGGTTACTTACAACACCAGCACCAATTGTTGTTAAATCCTCTTCACAAGATGTTATTGATACAACAAGGAAAACAAGCGCCAAAAGCACTAGAAAAGGTAATTTCTTGAAAAGATTCATTTAGGCTATTTTAAAACTTCTGTGTTATAAAAATTTGCATATGCCTCCTCAAATTCTTGTACGGGAACATATGGCAACACTGGTTTTTCTTGGTTGGAAATATGGTTTGTTAACTCCTCTGGAATTTTTTCCGAGGCTAAAATAATCGCATCAGAATAATCTACTGCTACTTTTAACAAATTATTATAATTGGGTTTCCCAAGTGCCTTTATCTCTTCTTCAGGAATTCCATCGAACGAGATTTTTTTTATCATTTCAGCATCAAGCTCACCTTCAAAAGTTTTCCCGTAAACGGATAATACAATTTTACTATCAGCAAATAGTGGTTCATCTGAATAGTATTTTTTCAAATATAATGGCAACAAACTAGCCATCCAACCATGCACATGGATAATGTCTGGCGACCAATTCAACTTTTTAACCGTTTCCATTACGCCTTTTGCAAAAAATATGGCGCGTTGGTCATTATCCGGAAATAGATTGCCTTGTTTATCGGTAAATGTAGCTTTACGCTTAAAATATTCTTCGTTATCTATAAAATAAACCTGTATGCGCTCTCTTGGAATAGAGGCCACCTTTATAATCAAAGGCATATCCATATCATTGATTACGAGATTCATTCCAGACAAACGGATTACTTCATGTAATTGATGCCTTCTTTCGTTTATATTACCATACCGTGGCATAAATATCCTAATTTGACCACCGTTACTGTTCACCATTCTCGGTGCTTCATAGGACATTAAGGAAACTTCGTTTTCTGGGAGGTAAGGAACTAATTCAGAAGATACAAACAATATCTTTTTGCCATTCATAAAAGCTGTTTTTTATATTTCGCGGAAATGCAGGTGCAAAATTACAAAAAATATAGAGATTAGCAGTATTTATAGTAAGTTTGCTGCCCAATTACGACATTTTATGCCCCCATTAACGACTATAAAAGAAATAAAAGCCCTACTCAAAGGATTAAAAGAAAAAGAAAGTCTTGGACTTGTACCAACCATGGGCGCGCTACATAGTGGCCATGCATCTTTAATTAGAAAAGCGGTAAATGAAAACAAACACGTTGTTGTGAGCATTTTTGTGAACCCAACTCAGTTTAACAACGAAGAAGATCTTAAGAAATACCCTAAAACTATTAAGGAAGACCTTCTATTGATTAATAGTATATCCCCTGAAATTGTTGTTTTTGCCCCAACTATTAAGGAAATATACAATGATAATGTAACGCCTAAAACCTATGATTTCAATGGTTTGGACAAGGTGATGGAAGGTGAGTTCAGGGACGATCATTTTAATGGCGTTGGTACTATAGTGGAACAGTTATTTACTGTAGTTGAACCCAACAAGGCCTATTTTGGCGAAAAGGATTTTCAACAACTAAGAATAATCCAAAAACTTGTGCGAATTAAAAACTTACCCGTACAGATTATTGGCTGTCCTATTGTAAGGGAAACTAATGGATTAGCAATGAGTTCTAGAAATGAAAGGCTTACTACCGAATTACGACAAAAAGCCGGATTTATATATGAAACACTGCAAACTGCCAAAAAAATGTTTGGCACGAAAAGTGTACTAAATACTAAAGAATGGGTTAAAGAAAGGTTTCAAAATAATTCAGAATTAAATTTGGAATATTTTGAAATTACAGATATAGAAACACTAACACCCACCAAAACAAAAAAAGACACTATAAAATATAGGGCGTTTATAGCCGTTTATGCCAATAAAGTGCGACTAATCGACAATATAGCCCTCAATTAATTAATTTTACCCCATGCAAGTACAAGTTGTAAAATCGAAGATTCACCGTGTAAAAGTTACCGGAGCAGATTTAAATTATATCGGTAGTATAACTATTGATGAAGATTTAATGGATGCGGCGGGTATAATTCAAGGTGAGAAGGTCCAGATTGTAAACAATAACAACGGGGAAAGGCTGGAAACCTATGCGATACCCGGACCTAGGTCTAGCGGTGAAATAACCCTTAATGGTGCTGCTGCCCGAAAAGTAGCCGTAGGTGACGTTTTAATTTTGATAGCCTATGCTTGGATGCCTTTAGAGGAAGCAAAAACATTCAGCCCCTCATTGGTCTTCCCAAACGAAGAAAACAACCTTCTTAACTAAGGTACAGCTTAAATCACCGTAACTGATAAATTCATTTTAAGAATTTTAAACTAACTTGGTTAAATAAAATAGCAAACATCCAATTATTTTGTCCAACACCTTTAAAAAGACCTTAAAAATAATATTGCCCATATTAATTGGGCTTTTTTTAGTGCTATACTGGTACAATAAGACCCCGACCACAGATAGGGAACAAATCTTATTTTACATAAAAGAAGCAAACATATTTTGGATTAGCGTTTCGCTACTTTTAGGTCTTATTGGGCATACTTCAAGAGCCATTAGATGGAATTATCTTTTAGAACCTTTGGGCTACAAACCCAAATTGATCAATAATGTTCTAATGATATTTATGGCCTATTTGGCGAATCTTGGCGTACCAAGAACCGGAGAGGTTCTTAGGGCCACAGCTCTCACCACTTATGAAGGTGTTCCTTTTGAAAAAGGATTCGGCACTATTGTAACCGAAAGGGTAATAGATGTAATAATGCTATTAATAGTAGTATTAATTACGCTTTTGTTACAAACTGATATCGTAATAGATTTTTTCCAACAACGAGGATTTAATTTAAATGGTATTTTCCTACTTCTTGGGCTAGGAATAGCCGCTCTACTTTTTTTCTTTCTTTTCATTAAAAAATCCAATTTAAAATTTGCGCTAAAAATTAAGAGTTTTGCAAAAGGTCTTTTAGATGGTGTTTTTAGCATTTTTAAAATGAAGCGAAAATGGGAATTTGTTTTTCATACCATACTAATTTGGGTATGTTATATTGGTATGATGTGGGTAATAAAATTCACTATACCAGAAACAACAGGGCTTAGCCTAAATGAGATAATGGTTGCTTTTGTTTTTGGCGCATTTGCAATGGCCACAACCAATGGCGGAGTAGGCCTATTCCCCATTTTAGTAAGTAAGGCTTTGGTCCTTTTTGGCATCAGCGAAGTCTCGGGTGATGCGTTCGGTTGGATTATGTGGATTGCACAAACATTAATGAACGTTGTTTTTGGTGCAATATCTTTTCTTCTCTTACCGTTATTAAACAGAAACAAATAGTTAATACTATTGCAAAAATCCTACTATGCGTCAATTAGTTGGCCTTTTTATACTATTTATTGGTATTTCGACCCATGCCCAGGTTACCCAAGAAATTTTTGAATCTTTTAAACTTCAAGAAAGAAGGGATGTCCAATACTACTTTCCAGAAGAATTGGACGAAACCAAAAAATATCCTTTGATCATTGTATTGGACGGTAACTACTTGTTTGACCAAGTGGTTGCAACATCCAAATTTTACAGCAGATTTCATGGAATGCCAGAGAGCATTGTAGTAGGGATCAACCAAAGTAAAGATGATATTAGATTTGAGGACTGTGCTTTTGATGATAATGGCCTTCCAAATGAAAAAGGTAAAAAGTTCTATGAGTTTATTGGTATGGAACTTATACCCTATTTAGATTTAAATTATAGCACGGCACCTTTTAAAATGATAGTTGGTTATGACATTACTGCTAACTTTCAAAACTATTGGTTGTTCAAGGACCATTCTGTTTTTGATGCCTATGTAAGTATTTCACCCACGCTTGCGCCAGAAATGGAAAGTAGGGTGCCTATGCGCTTAAACAGTTTTGACAAGCAAATCTTTTATCAACTTATTGTTGAAGGTGAAAAAACAAAAGACACACCTATGATTACGGCCATGCACAAAGGCATTGAGTCGTTGGACAAGGAGACCTTACACTATTTCTTTGATGAATATAAAACCGCAGATCATATCTCTGTTGCAACATATGGTATTGGCAAAGCTTTTGATAATATCTTTGGGATGTTCAAACCTATATCCCCAAAAGAATATAAAACAAAAATTCTAACCTCCGAAGAACCTGTTTACCAGTATTTGGAAGATAAATATCAAGGGATAATAGACCTATTTGGATTCAGCAAACCCGTGGAACTTAATGATATAATGGCTATTTACGCTGCATCCAGAAAAAAAGAAGATTTTGAGTCACTTAAGCCATTATCCGATATATGTAAAAAAGAATATCCAGAAACCATGCTGGGTTTTTATTTTGAAGGAGAATATTATGAGCAATTAGGAGAACCTAAAAAAGCATTAAAAACTTTTGAGAAATCTTTTCAAATGGAAGAGATAGATTTTTTAACCAAAGAAATGGCATTAGAAAAAATAGATGCCTTAAAAGCAGATTTTGGATTTTAGTTTGTCCCACTAAAGTACCAAACCCAAATCTTAACCTACACCTACTTAAATGATCAATGTTAAATCTGTATTCCTATCCATTGCCGGTATACTATTCACGTACCACGGATTAAAAGGAGATTTTGTCCTTCATTATAACGGCAGTGCCCTTGTAATGGCATGGACTTCCTTTTTTCTTGCAATAATAGAAAGTAGAAAACGAGAAAGTTAAGCCTCTTTACTAGCTTCATCAACCTACGTTTTCAAACTTCTTGTTACCTTTAGCCAAACTTGCAACTTAAAGTTATGGCCAAAGTAAAAACTGCTTTTTTTTGTCAAAATTGTGGAAACCAATACGCCAAATGGGTTGGGCAATGTTCTGCATGCAAGCAGTGGAACACAGTTGTTGAAGAACTGGTACAAAAAGAGGAAAAAACTGGCTGGAAACCTTCTTCCAACGAAAAAAAAAGGGTTTCAAAACCACTTCTAATCAACGAAATAAGTACTGAGAAAGAACTTAGGCTAAACACGTATGACCTAGAGTTCAATAGAGTATTAGGTGGTGGCTTAGTGCCTGGCGCATTGGTTCTTTTGGGAGGTGAGCCAGGTGTAGGAAAAAGTACTTTATTACTTCAAATTGCATTAAAATTACCCTACAGAACGCTATATGTATCTGGTGAGGAGAGCCAGAAACAGATAAAAATGAGGGCTGATCGTATTCATCCAAATAGTAAAACTTGCTTTATACTAACCGAAACCAAAACACAAAACATCTTTAAACAAATAGGTGATATAGATCCGGATATTGTGGTGATAGATTCCATACAAACACTACATTCGGAATATATAGAATCTGCGGCCGGGAGCATATCTCAAATACGTGAGTGTACAGCAGAACTTATCAAATTTGCTAAGGAAACAAACACCCCAGTAATCCTCATTGGCCATATTACCAAGGATGGGTCCATTGCCGGGCCTAAAATTTTGGAGCATATGGTAGATACCGTACTACAGTTTGAAGGTGATCGTAATTATGTTTATCGTATTCTAAGATCATTAAAAAACAGATTTGGTTCTACTGCAGAATTGGGTATTTATGAAATGCAGGGAAGTGGTTTAAGGGAAGTCAACAATCCTTCTGAAGTGTTGATATCAAAAAATGATGAAGGGCTTAGTGGTACCGCAATAGCCTCAACGGTTGAAGGAATGCGCCCATTGTTAATAGAAATCCAAGCACTTGTTAGTACAGCGGTATACGGTACACCACAGCGCTCTACAACCGGTTATAATGCTAAACGATTAAATATGTTGTTGGCGGTTTTGGAAAAAAGAGCTGGTTTTAAACTAGGGGCAAAAGATGTGTTTTTAAATATTACAGGAGGAATTTCTGTTGATGATCCTGCCATTGATTTAGCCGTAATTGCAGCAATCCTTTCCAGTAATGAGGATATTCCTATTGAAAAAGGAATATGTTTTGCAGCAGAAGTGGGACTAGCTGGTGAAATTAGACCCGTACAACGCGTAGAGCAACGTATAATGGAAGCGGAAAAATTAGGGTATACTACTATAGTTGTTTCTAAAAACAATAAAATTGGATTAAAAAACACTAAAATCACTATTCAAATGGCTTCAAGAATAGAAGATATGGTAAGTTCTTTGTTTGGTTAACGCTTATCCCGCATAATCCTAGATATAGTCAAAATAATGATAATTACCAGGATTATTAATACTACTTGCCAGAAACCTACTTTTAAAAAAACAAGATTCATCATGTTTATGGAGCTGGGTTAGGGAATATATTATGAATATTTTCAATTTCAGCAAGCACATCATCGGATAATTCTACATCAATACTGGCTATATTCTCCTCTAATTGGTTCATTGAGGTAGCACCTATTATATTACTTGTTACAAAAGACCTTGTGTTTACATAAGCTAAAGACATTTGTGCCAATGACATATGGTTGGCCTGTGCCAATTCATAATATTTTTGGGTTGCTTTTACCGCTATTTCACCACTATATCTATTATAATTTGGGAAAAGGGCCAATCGGGATTCCTGTGGCAACCTATCGCCTAAATACTTACCGCTCAACACACCAAATCCTAAAGGGGAATATGCCAATAATCCTATTTGTTCTCTTGCAGAAATCTCTGCTAAACCCACTTCATAAAGTCTATTTAATAAACAGTAAGGATTCTGAATGGTAATGGTCCTAGGTAAAGTGGCGTGAACTTTGCTTTCTTCTAAAAAACGCATTGTACCCCAAGGTGTTTCATTAGAAATACCTACATGCCTTATTTTTCCTTCTCTAATTAGGTCTCTAAGCGTTTCTAAAACTTGATGGATATTATCTTCCCAATGATCGGTAATATCATGCACATACCCTCTTTTTCCAAAAAAATTGGTGTTACGTTCTGGCCAATGCAATTGGTATAGATCTATATAATCTGTTTGTAACCTTTCCAAACTACCTTCTACCGCTTCAATTATAGAGGCTCTGGAAAAACCAGTATTTCTAATAAATTTAGACATCTGTGCCTTACCAGCTATTTTACTGGCCAACACAACATTCTCCCTATTGCGGTTTTTCTTAAACCAGGTTCCAATGATTTTTTCTGTGGTAGAATGTCTATCAGGATGCGCAGGAATTGGATAAAGTTCTGCTGTATCTATAAAATTAACCCCTTGGCCCAAGGCATAGTTCATTTGTTCATGACCTTCCTCCTCTGTATTTTGATTACCCCAAGTCATACTACCTAGGCAAATTTTACTTACTTCAATATCGGTATTTGGAAGTTTGGTATAAATCATTTGTATGTATCTAAAAAATTAAAAACGATAAAATTACAAAATTAAAAAGGTTGTTATATGTTAATCCTCCAACTCCAAAAGAATTGGGCAGTGATCACTATGTTTTGCATCAGACAGTATAACCGATCTTTTTAAACGATCTCTTAAGCTTTCATTGACCATTCCATAATCTAAGCGCCATCCTTTATTATTGTTTCTGGCATTGGCACGGTAACTCCACCAGGTATAATTATCCGGTGTATCATTAAAATGGCGAAAACTATCAATAAAGCCACTGTTTATAAAACTCCCTATCCACTCTCTTTCTACAGGAAGAAATCCAGATACGTTTTTAAGCCCTTTAGGATTATGGATATCTATTTCTTGGTGACATATATTATAATCTCCCAAGACTATTAAATTAGGATGTGTTTTTCTTAGTTCGTCTACATATTTTTGAAAATCTGCCATGTAAGTAAGCTTAAATTCCAAACGGTCCATATTGGTGCCAGATGGTAAATACATACTCATGATAGATACATCCCCTATATCTACCCTTAGATTTCTTCCTTCAAAATCCATATACCCAATACCTGTTCCTCTTTCTACATGGTCTGGTTGTTCCTTCATTAAAATAGCAACTCCGCTATACCCTTTTTTCTGGGCGCTATACCAGTAATTACAATTATACCCTGCAGCCTCAAACAAGGATAAATCCAACTGTTCTTTATTGGCCTTGATTTCCTGAAGACAAACTACATCGGGGTCTACCCTTAACAGCCATTCTAAAAACCCTTTTCTCAATGCCGCCCTAATACCATTTACGTTATAGGATATTATTTTCATGAAGCTATGTTTATTTTCAAAAATAGAAAAAGCCAATTACAAATTAGAGATAGGAAGATGAATAAAACCATACTTTTGTTTTTGGAACAACATTTGTAATAGCAAGAGCTATATTAAATAAGTAATTATGAAATATCTATTCTGTTTCTTCCTTTTTTGTGCTTCTTACTTTAGCGCTAATGCACAGGCATACCCACAGTTTCTGAACACGCATGAAGTTAAGTTTAATATTGGCCATTTTTTAGCCACGACTACCGTAGAGGGAGCGTATGAATATTACTTGAATGAGGATACAAGTATTGGAGGAACACTTTATTTTAATGGAGATGCTACGGATTACAATGGTAATTTTGGCATAGGCCCAAACCTGAGGGCTTATTTTGGTTACAATCCAAGAAGCGGGTTTTTTGCCGAAGCTTTTGGGTTATATTACACAGGTGAAGACGAAATAGCTACCAATGAACTGGGTCAAAGAAACAATGATTATGGAACCATGGCCCTTGGTTTGGGTCTAGGTTCTAAATGGGCCACAAGAAGTGATCGATTTACTTTGGAAATCAATGGCGGTTTAGGTAGAAATATAAATCCGTCATCTTTCCAAAATTCATTTATGTACCGCGCAGGTTTATCAGTTGGATTTAGGTTTTAAGCCGTATTTTAGTACCTGATTTAAATCTAAATGAAATATTTATTACCCTTATTCTTTTTTAGCTTTCTATTTATAAATGGACAAGAAGTAATTGAAAAAGATAGCATCACACAGTTAGAAGAAGTAATATTAATAGATGCATTAAAGTCAAAAAATGTAACAGGAATTACACCTTCTGAAGTGATTTCTGCCAAAACCTTCCAAAACTACAGTCCGGTTGATATGGTTTCTGCCATTAACCAAGTACCAGGTGTTTACATACTTTCTGGGGCACTTAATACAAATCGCATTACCATTAGAGGTGTTGGTGCAAGAACACTATTTGGGACTGATAAATTAAGAATGTACTATAACGAAATACCAGTTACCAACGGTACGGGGTCGTCAACCATTGAATCCTACGATTTAGAAAATATAAGTCAGATTGAAATTATTAAAGGCCCCAAAGGGAGTGCTTATGGTGCCAATTTAGGTGGGGCCGTACTCTTAAACCCCAAAGAAGCTTTAGGAAAGTCTACCAATCTTAGAAATAATTTTTCCATTGGTTCTTTCAATATGATTAAAAACAATCTTTCCTTTAATCACCAAGATGATGATTTTAGTCTAAACATACAGTACGGTCATACAGAGACAGATGGTTATAGGGAAAACAACAATTTTGAAAGAGATGGTTTTCTGTTGAACACATCCTATACTATCAATCCGAAAAATAAAGTTTCCCTTTTAGTAAATCATGTAGATTATTCTGCACAAATACCTAGTTCCTTAGGAGCAACCGCTTTTGCAGAAGATCCACGGCAGGCCACTTTTACTTGGAGAGCTTCACAAGGTTATGAAACAAACAACCAAACCTTGATTGGGGTTTCCTTGGCACACACATTCACTCAAAATTTTAGAAACACAACCAGTGTTTTTTATTCTTATTTAGACAAGTATGAAGCCAGACCATTTGGCATTTTAGATGAAATTACAAATGGCTACGGTTTTAGAACAAAGTTTTCTGGTAACATTGAAGTATTAAATAAAACCAGTCAAATAACCTTTGGGAGTGAACTTTACAAAGATGAATATGATTGGGACGAATATGAGAACCTATATCAGGATAATGATGGCAATGGCAGTTTACAAGGGGAACGATTTGCTAGAAACAAAGAATATAGAAACCAACTGAATGGTTTTGCCACACTACTGATTCCTTTTTCCGATGTTTTCTCCACCCAAGTTGGGCTTTCCATAAACAAAACCAGTTTTAATTTGCAAGACCGTTTTAACGATGGAGGCACCAATAAAAGTTCAGAAAAGAGTTTTAAGGCCATCCTACTTCCTAATATAGAATTCAATTACCGACCCACAGCATATCATGAATTTTTTGCAAACGTAAGTAGAGGCTATTCTAACCCAAGCTTAGAAAGAACATTGACCCCAGACGGCCTTGTAAATCCTGATTTAAAACAAGAAACCGGTGTTAATTATGAACTTGGCACTAATCTAAGAATGATTGATGACCACCTTAAAATAGGGCTTACCTTATACCAAATGAACATAAATAACTTGCTAATTAGAGAACAGGTTGGGGATGACCAATTTATAGAGAAAAATGCAGGTAAATCCAAACATCAGGGGATAGAATTAGGGTTGGATTATTTATTGAATATCGCTCCAAAAATCACCTTAAATCCTTTTTTCAACTACACCTTAAATCATCATAAGTTTATTGATTTTATCGATAATGGAAATGATTATTCTGGAAATGAACTAACTGGAGTACCTAAACACCAGATAACTATGGGCATACAATCACGACTATTCAGTCATTTCTATCTAAACCTCATTGGGCAACATGTGGGAAGTATTCCTATTACCGATGCCAATGATGTATATAGTGATGCTTTTACTATTTTTAATTTAAGAACAGGTTACCAACAAAAATTAACGGACAAATTTTCTTTAGGAATTGATTTTGGTATAAACAATCTTACAGACAAAGTATATGCCCAATCCGTATTAATTAATACACAAGGTTTTGGAGGTAATGAACCCAGATATTTCTATCCGGGCAATTCAATAAACTATTATGGTAGCCTTAGTCTAGGATACTCTTTATAAGCTATTCCATTTCCATTTTCAATAACCAAGTACGCATATCAACAGCATTAGAGATAATCTTTCTTAGATCCGAAATATTAACGCGCTCTTGCTCCATAGAATCCCTATGGCGTATAGTTACTGTCTGATCTTCTTTTGATTGATGGTCTACCGTAATACAAAATGGGGTGCCATTGGCATCTTGCCTCCTATATCTGCGGCCTACAGCGTCTTTTTCATCATAAGTGACATTAAAATCCCACTTTAGGTCATTAATTATTTCTTTTGCAATTTCTGGTAAACCATCTTTTTTAACCAACGGTAAAATTGCTGCTTTAGTAGGGGCCAATACGGCAGGTAATTTTAACACCGTTCTTGTTGTACCATTTTCTAGCTCCTCTTCCTGTAGGGAATTGGAAAAAACGGCCAAGAACATACGATCTAAACCTATTGATGTTTCCAGTACATAAGGCACATAGTTCTTATTGGTCTCATGATCAAAATATTGTAGCTTCTTACCAGAGAATTTCTCATGGCTACCAAGATCAAAATCGGTTCTAGAGTGTATACCTTCTAATTCTTTAAAGCCGAAAGGAAAACGGAATTCAATATCCGCAGCGGCATCTGCATAGTGTGCTAATTTTTCATGATCGTGAAAACGGTAGTTATCTTCACCCATTCCTAAAGAAAGATGCCATTTCATGCGGAGCTCTTTCCAATGCTCATACCATTCTTTCTGGGTTCCAGGTTGGATAAAGAATTGCATTTCCATCTGCTCAAACTCCCTCATCCTAAAAATAAACTGCCTTGCAACAATCTCATTTCTAAAAGCTTTACCGGTTTGGGCAATTCCAAAAGGAATTTTCATGCGACCACTTTTCTGGACATTCAAGAAATTAACGAAAATTCCTTGTGCCGTTTCAGGTCTTAAATATAGGTCCATTGCACTTTCTGCACTTGCACCAAGCTTGGTGCCGAACATTAGGTTAAATTGCTTTACGTCTGTCCAATTCTTAGACCCGGACATTGGGCATGCAATATCCAATTCTTCTATCAATGCCTTTACATCAGCTAAATCTTCATTCTCCAAAGACTTGCCCATACGGCTTAGTATCGTTTTACCCTGCTCTATATAATCTACCACGCGTTGATTGGTAGCTATAAATTTCTCTTTATTGAAAGATTCACCAAATCGTTTAGCAGCCTTTTTTACCTCTTTTTCTATTTTGGCATCTATCTTACCAACATAATCCTCGATAAGTACATCCGCTCTATATCTCTTTTTGGAATCCTTATTGTCTATTAAGGGGTCATTAAAGGCATCTACATGACCTGAGGCCTTCCAAACGGTAGGGTGCATAAAAATGGCCGAATCTAGACCAACAATGTTATCATTAAGCTGTACCATGGCCTTCCACCAGTACTCGCGAATGTTCTTTTTTAGTTCTACTCCGTTTTGACCATAGTCATAAACAGCGCTTAAACCATCATATATTTCACTGGATTGGAATACATATCCATACTCCTTTGCATGGGAAATAACTTTCTTAAAATTGTCTTCTTGATTTGCCATTTGGCAAAAATAGAATTTTAGCCTAAATAAGAATAATTATTTCAATTGAAATTCTGAAGAAGTAATAAGACGTTCATCTTCAAATATATTAAGTGTGTAGGTACCTGCTTTTAATGATCCTTCTGGTATCGTCACAGATTCACAAACAGATGTCTCAACACCCAAATATTTAAATTCAACTCTTTTGCTATAAACATTGCCATTTACGGTAATAGTATTGGCATTATCTTCTACAATTTGTTTGTCTGGGTCTAAAAACTGTAGATAGATAACTTTTTCAGATTCTTCTACTTCAGGATCTGCAAGAACCGTTACACAACCTCGTAGCTTTTCTATTGTAGAAGCCTTATTGGTGCCAACTGGTCTAGAACCCCTTAACCTATACCCTCTTCCTTCGGAAAAATCTAACTTCAGGTAATTTTTAGTTTTTAATTTCTGATTGAGTTCTAATATTTTTCTGCGTTGTAGCGCTTCTGCTTCCGCCAATGAGCTAGAACTCTCCCTTAACAATTCCATTTGTTTACGTGTATCTTCATACTTGTCCGTAAGGAGCATGTTATTATATCGTAAGAAATTGTTTTTAAGTTTAAGACTATCATTTTTAGATTCCAGTCTTCTTAATTCCGATTTAAATTCTCGTAGTCTGGCAACCGTAAAGTTTAATCTACCCACGGAATCTTTTAATTGTTGAACTTCAAATTTTGCATCTTGAAGCTCTATATCGTTCATTTCGTTTAATGCAGAAAGACGATCCAAATCCGCCTTCATAATGGTAAGGTCTTTTACCAAAATATCCTTTTCTTGCTCTAAAAAGTTTATTTCGGTCTTAGACTGCGCATAACTATAATAAAAGGCAATTAATATACCAATGATTACAGCTACCAGAGCGGTAAGGATTATTTTATAATTGAATTTAGTATCTTGACTATCCATCCAAAAAATCGGCCTTTAGTAGGTTATTTAAAATTGCTAAGATTTGTTGCATAATAAGCTTTCAAATATAATAAATGATGTAAACACCCTCCTATTCCCCTTGGTGTGTTTTGGATGTAATGCCCAATTAACTAGAGGAGAGAAACTTTTGTGTACCGTTTGTCGACATCAATTACCACTCACCGATTATAACTTTAACGATGAAAACCCTGTTGACCGTATTTTTTACGGTAGAATTAACATTAAAAAAGCAAATTCGTTTATTTTCTTCAACAATCAGGGTATTGTTAAGAACATAATCCATTATTTAAAATATAAAAATCAAGAACAAATAGGTACATTTTTAGGTGACTGGTTTGGACAAATTATTAAAGAGAATAATTTTTTAAAGGATATAGACTTTGTTATACCTGTTCCATTACACAGAAAAAAATTAAAGAAAAGAGGTTATAACCAAACAGCTAAATTTGCTCAACAAGTTGCTTTTCATATCGGCGCTAATTATGTGGACAACATTCTTGTGAAAACCGCAAATACAAAAACCCAAACAAAAAGAAACCGATTGAGCAGATGGTACGATAATAGATCGTTATACGAGATAACGGATAAAGAACTACTTAAGAACAAAAAAATTCTGCTTTTAGATGATGTTATTACTACAGGTGCTACTATGGAAATATGTGCCACACCCATAACTAAGATTGAAGGAACGGAAATTTATATTGCCAGTATGGCTATAGTGGAATAGTCTTATTTCTATAAAATATGTTGTTACTTTGCACAAGATTTTCTTAAGTATGTTTCGTAGAATTTTAGCCTGTTTTTACTTATTGCTAATATCCATGGCATTTTACCAATGTGCCCAAAAAGGAACACCTACAGGTGGCCCTAAAGATATAACCCCGCCAGTACTTGTAAAAGCAGAACCGCCAAACATGAGCATTAATTTTAAAGCTGAGAAAATAAGGCTGTATTTTGATGAATTGGTAAAATTAAAAGATGTACAAGAACAACTTATTGTTTCTCCCCCATTAAAGTATCCACCTGTTTTAACGCCTCAAGGTGGGGCAAATAAATATATTGAAGTAAAAATTAAGGACACCTTACTAGAAAATACTACTTACACTTTAAATTTTGGCCAAAGTATAGTAGACAATAACGAGGAAAACCCAAATAGTTTTTTTAGTTATGTATTTTCCACAGGTGATTATCTGGATTCCTTGGAACTTGCAGGGGTCGTAAAAGATGCCTTAAAAAAAGAAGCGGAGGATTTTATTAGTGTTATGCTTTACAAAATAGATTCTTCATACACAGATTCTACTATCTATAAAAAACCGCCTAACTATCTAACGAATACTTTAGACAGTACCATAATTTTTAGATTAAACAATTTAAAGGAAGGAAAGTATACCCTTTTTGCTATTAAGGACGCAGCTAAAAACAATGTTTTTGACCAAAAAACAGATAAAATTGCTTTTATCAAGGATACCATAAATTTACCTACAGACTCCATTTACCTTCTTAACCTATTTCAAGAAATACCGGATTACTCAGCTGCAGTACCTTCTTTGGCTTTTAAAAATAAAATTAGTTTCGGGTATTATGGGAATGAGAAGGAAATAGACATTAATCTGTTGTCGTATATACCGGACACGGTAAAAACATACATTCAAAAAGAACGTGATAAAGACACCTTAAATTATTGGTTTACCCCTTTTGAAATGGACTCTTTAGTTTTTGCCGTTATCAATGATACACAAAAAGTGGTTGATACGTTCACCATTAAAAATAGAAAAGTAGCTTTTGACTCTTTGCGCCTAACCCCAAGTCAGACAGGAACTTTAGAGTATGGTGTTCCTTATGGCATTTATAGCAATACGCCTATTGTTTCTTTTGATAGTACTAAAATAAGTCTTAAACATCAAGATTCCATTCCATTGCCCTTTGGTGTTAGGTTAGACAGTATTGATAATGAAGTACTGTTTAATTGGAAAATAGAGCCTAACGAAAAGTACAGAATAGAAATGGTGCCTGGTGCTGTAACCGACTTTTTTGGGGTAACCAATGATTCTATTGCTTTTGCTATAGGGACTAAAAGCCTCTCAGAGTATGGTAATCTTACCCTAAATTTAAGTGGAAATAATATTCAATACCCTGTTATTGTCCAGTTATTGAATGAAAAAGAAGAGGTAATTAGAGAAATGTACGCAATTGAACCTAAAGATTTTGAGTTTAACCAATTGGACCCCTCTAAATATTTGATAAGGGTAATTTTTGACAAGAATAACAACAAACAATGGGATACCGGCAACTACCTATTAAAGATTCAACCAGAAAAAGTTAGTTATTACCCAGGAATTATCGAAATGAGGGCAAATTGGGAAAAAATTGAAACGTTTAACTTATTAGATTAAAAAATTTATATGAAACATTTTATTAGTGCTTTGATAGCTTATTTGTTCTTAACTAGTCAGCCATGTACTTCACAGGTAACCTATACCGAAGAAGAGGGCAACATGTTTCAAATTGGGACTGTTGACACTCCTTTTATTAGGGCTTCAAGTACTATTGGCAATGATATCTCCGGAAGTATTTATTTAAATGAGGAATGGAATCAAGCTACAATTTTTGATTATGAAAACACGAAAAAAATAAAGTTATTGGCTCGGTTCAATGCATATCATAGTGAAATAGAAATTTTAAAAGAAAAGGATATAATAGCACTGTATCCAAAAGAGAGTTTAAGTGTTCTACTAAACAATAGGACTTTTGTTCCTGTTCAAATAAAAGACAAGAACAAACCTATTTTTGCAGAAATTATAACGAAAGGCAAGTATGAACTTTATAGGGTATTCGATGTAAAAATCAATAAAGCTCCATCAGATTCTAAATTACTTAGTTTAGGGAACGATGATACAGCAATAATAGTTTCAAATCTTTATTATAAAAAAGATGACTTAACCATTTCTAAGTTTCCCTCCAGGAAAAAAGATGTGCTGAAACAATTATCACCAGACATTTTGGATGTAGCAAAAAAAAATAATTACTCACTAAAAAAAGAAAAAGACATTATTGCTTTTTATACCTATTTAAACAATCAATAACTTGGAATTGATTTTAGATCAAAATCGTCCCTATCCTCTAAAAACCTTAGTTTATTTCTGGTTTTGGTTAAATGTTCTTTACTAATAGCCACATTCAGGATTTCTTCTTTATCTGAGAAAGCCAATTGATTCCCTAATGAATCATACGCTGAAGAATGTCCAGAATATTGCAGTCCTTTTTCATCGATCCCTATTCTATTTACACCAATAGAATATGACATGTTTTCTATTGCACGGGCTTTTAATAAGGTATCCCAGGCTTGAATTCTTGGCTCTGGCCAATTGGCAACATAAATTAGTACATCATAACCATCCGTATTTCTGCTCCAAACCGGAAAACGTAAATCATAACAAACCAATGGACAAAAAACAAAACCTCTAAAATTTATCAAAACCTTATCGTTACCAGCAACATACTTTAAGTTTTCGCCGGCCAAAGTAAATGTATGCCGTTTGTTATAAGACGTTGAGCACCCATCTGGTTCAACAAAAAAAAGGCGATTATAATTACTGCCATTTTCTGTAAAAACGATGCTTCCCACTATGGCAGCGTTTTTTTCAAAAGCTCTTTCCCTCATCCATTCCAATGTCCTTAACCCTTCTATTTCACTAATATTTTCTGGAGACATGGTGAAACCAGTCGTAAACATTTCAGGAAGGATGATCACATCTGCTTCGCTAGAAATTTCGTTAATTTTTTTGGTGAATTCAACTCTGTTCAATTCTGGATTTTCCCAAATTAAGGGTGATTGTACAAGGGCTATTTTTAAAGTTTCATTCATAAAAACCAAATACTTACCTTTAAAATAAGATTATTTAATGGATTACAGTTGTCAATCAAAATCAAAATTGAGGAAAAAGTTAACTCAAAATTTCTATTAAAGCTGGAATTCCTTGCATTTTAGCATGGTCTAAGGCAGTATTACCCCTTGCATCTTTAATGTCTTTGTCCGCACCATTGTCAAGTAGTAGTTTAACTATTTCAATATGTTTAAATGTTGTCGCGTAAATTAAGCAGGTACCCCCCATGGTGTTTTGATCATTTATCTGGGCCCCGTTCTTAATCAAAACTTCAACTAAATCCGTAAAACCTTTAAAACACACCCCCATTAATGCCGTATTGCCAGAGGCATCTTTTAAATTAATAGCTGCACCAAGTTCCAATAAGTCCAAAACAATTTGTTTTTGATTGTAGTATGCAGCCAATATTAAAGGTGTAGAACCACGTTCATCCGCACTGTTTATTATAGAAGAATTTGACCCTACAATCTGTTTTACTTCCACTGCCTTACCTTCTCTTATTAAACTGAACAATCTATTTTCCATTATTTGTATATTTTAAAATAACCAAAAGTATTAAATACAAAGCTCCAAAACTTCTAATTCAATAGCATATTCCTATAACTAAATAAGATCGTTTAATTATTGCACATACGATTTTAAAAAGATGTAATCCTAAGTTGTTTGTTATATTTTCCTACTAAATAGTTAACTTTGACCCATCTAACTATTACTCTTTTACTCTTGATTCCCTCTACAATAGATTTTTTTATTAAGGATTATCCTGCCGCGGTAGCCTTATTGGATAACGAATTAAAATTCGTTAATTATTCTAAAATATGGCAAAAAGAATTCAATTGCCAAACTCATAATCTTTTCGGCAAAAAACTAGAAGACGTTTTTAACCAAGTTCCAAAAGAACTTGAGAACACTCTATTAAAGGGTTTTGAAGGTAAAAGCGTTACAAGTACAGCAACTAAAATTTCTACCAAAGCGAATAACACGAAATGGTTAAAGTGGAAAATTTCTCCTTTAAAACTAAACTCAACCCAAATTGATGGTGTTTTACTTCAAATGGAAGATGTTACCCAATATGAAAGAAACAAGGAGCTTTTTTTACAAGGGGAATTGGTTTCCAAAACGGGAAGTTGGGAACTAAACCTGTTGACCAATAAACTTTACTGGAGCCCTATGACCAAAATTATTCATGAGCTACCACAAAGCTATATTCCTAATTTGGAACAAGGCATTAATTTCTATAAAGAAGGGGAGCACAGAGAAAATATCACCCATCTAATTAGCAATGCCATAGCCAAGGGTACTAATTGGGACACAGAGCTTATTATAGTTACCGCAAAAGGAAATGAAAAATGGGTTAGGGCCAAAGGCGAGGTAGAACGTATCAATGGTAAAAATGTGCGATTTTTTGGCACTTTTCAAGATATTGATGAAAAAAAGAAGGCAGAACTATTATACAGGGAAACTTCAGAGAGATTAAAAATTGCAACTACCGCCGCTAAAATTGGTATTTGGGAATTTAACATTAAGTCCAATAATTTAGTTTGGGACGACAACATGTACGCCATCTATGGTATAGAGAAAAAGAATTTTACTCAAGTTTTTGAAGCTTGGGAGGCCATGATTCATGAAGAAGATAAAGAGCAGGCCAAATCAGAATTGGCCATGGCCATAGCGGGTAAAAAACAGTTTAACACCCAATTTAGGATTCTTTGGAAAAAGGATAATATAAGAAATATTAAAGCTATAGCACATGTAGAAAAGGACTCCAATGGTAATGCCGTTAAGGTTATAGGCGCCAATTGGGACGTTACACAATTGATACACGCAGAATCTAAATTATACCAAACAGAAAAGTCCCTAACGGCGGCTTTTGAGTATTCCAATATTGGCATGGCCTATTTTGACCTAAATTATAATTTTATAAAAATAAATAATGGCCTATGTAAAATTTTAGGCTATACTGAAAAGGAGCTACTTGAATTAAATTTTAAGGCAATATCTCATGAAGATGATATTGATAAAACCAAGGCACTTTTCCTTGATCTTATACTAGGTAAAAAAAAGAGTTTTCAGTTAGATAAAAGATACTATCATAAAAACGGTAGAATCATAAACACCGTTAAAACGGTTACGGCTATTAAAAATTTGAGTGGTGAGATTTCACATTTTATTTCTCAAATTATCGATATTACCCCTAGAATTGAAGCTGAAAACAAATTACAGACCTTGGTAAAGGTAACCAAAGAACAAAATTCCAGTTTAACCAATTTTGCACATATCGTATCCCATAATCTACGCTCGCATGCTACCAATATGTCCATGCTAACAAAATTTCTTACTCAAGAAAAGAATGAGAAAGAACGTAAAAAAATTGCGTCTTTGTTAGAAAACGCCGCTGAAAGCTTAGATGAAACTATTTTCCACTTAAACGATGTGGTACAAGTAAAGACCGGTGTCTTGGAAAAAATGCAAAGGGTAAATGTACTTTCCGCAATTGATACGATAGAAAAAAGTATTGAGGCATTACTATTAGAAAAAAAGGCCGTTTCTAGAGTTAATGTTAAAGGTTCTGATTTTGTGCATGCAGTTCCTGCATATTTTGAAAGTATTTTCCTTAACTTGTATACTAATTCACTTAAATATTGTTCCGCGGATAGAAACTTGGTCATTGAAATTAGTACAAGGGTAAAAAATGAAAATTTAATAATTTCATTTAAAGACAATGGACAAGGCATAGATTTAAAACGACATGGGAATAAAATATTTGGGATGTATAAAACTTTTCATCGCCACAAAGACGCTAAAGGTATTGGTCTTTTTATTTCGAAGAACCAAGTAGAATCGATGGGCGGGACAATAACGGTTGAAAGTGAAGTTGATAAAGGAACAACATTTAATATTACATTAAAACAAGGATAACGGGGCATGGGCAAAATAGATAGTTGTTGTATAATTGATGATGATCCAATATTCATTTATGGTACCAAACGGATAATGAAAGAAATGGATTTCTGTAATTCTTTTGTTATTTATAATAATGGACAAGAAGCGTTGGATGGCATACTAAAAATAACAAAGTCTGACCAAAAGCTTCCTGATATTATTTTATTGGACCTAAATATGCCGATAATGAACGGGTGGGAATTTTTAGACGAATTCATTAAAACACCTATAACCGGCACCGATAAAGTCTTGATTTATATCATAAGCTCATCTGTTGATCCCCGTGATATTGAAAAAGTTAAATCCTATGAGGAGGTTAGTAATTATATCTTAAAACCGATTACTCCCAAAGACTTGGAAACCATATTGACAGCCATTACAACAGACTAGTTTTTATATATCACATTTTGAGTCACTTAGCATTTCTTCAATAATATTTCCTTAAAAAAATTATAAGAGCATTTAACAATTACAATAATTATTTGTAATTTATAAAGGCATGGCAATCTAAAAAGCTATTCTTAGCGTAGATGTTATTGTAATTTTATACCAAAAGCCTATGAATATATTTGAAAGTTGTTGCATCATAGACGATGATGAATTTTTTGCCTTCAACACCAAAAAACTTATGAAGGAGAATGGCTTCTGTGATAATATTTTACAATATACAGATGGCCAAAAAGCAATTGATGGTCTTATTGGTCTACTTATCGAGAATATTCCATTACCTGAGATTATTTTACTAGATCTTAATATGCCGAACAAAAACGGTTGGGAATTCTTAGATGAATTCACTAGGCTGCCCTTAAATCAAAGAATGGGCGTCAAAATATATATCGTAAGTTCTTTTGTGAGTCCAGAAAATTTAGCAAAAGCCAAAGAGTTTAATATGGTAGAACAATATATTATGAAACCCTTCACGGTTGCATCTCTAGCTAAAATTTCAAGCACAAAAAAAGCTAGTTAATTTTACCTTTTTCCAGGCGTAAAGTCTTCGGGAGCATTCTTTATTTGGTTTAAAGTACCTGAATCTCCTGTATCGTTACAAACTTCCCATTCAGTAAAAGTAAAATTGGGGTTTCCATTAATAATTTCTGGGTTCCTAACAGCCCTACCGTCCTCAAATTCATGATTTGTGCCCGAACCATCTTCACCAATTACACCAAAAACATCTATTATGGTTCCAAAGGGGTCAACCAATTGTAGGTTATCATCTCCATTGGAGTCCGCAGGTGAATTAGATCCAGCTGCCACATCGGGAGGAAAACCATAAACTATTTCAAACTCAGCAGCGTTTGAAGATATCACAAGTGTGCTTTCTGCATTTATACTATAGTTTGATAAATCTAACTCCGAGCTTATCTCGGTGCTTGCGTTGGTATATCGCAATAATTTCCATCCGTTTAACGAAAGTTGGTCGGTACCGGAATTGTACAACTCTACAAATCTAGCCCCGGAATTATTGTCCGGATCGGCTAGTTCGCTTAAAAATATTTTATTAGAGGTAAACTCTGTAATTACATCTTCACAGCGTTCCTTATTAAAATTGATATCAGTTGTATCATTAATGATTAAACGAAATTCATCATTCTCTTTGGTAAGTAAGCCTTTTATGGAGCCTCTACCTTCAGGCAATAAGTCATTTTGAAAATCAGAATAACCACTATTCGCCATCATTAATTCGTTGTCATTACAATCGGTTAACATACGATAGGTTTCCTCTTCCTTTACTGCAAATGTTTTTCCAAGGTCCCCGCTATTAAATTCTACATCATCAAGTGTAATCAAAGTATTAAGCATGGTATCGTCTAATGCTGGAATAGCAGTTTGTTTAGGAGATATTATTGAATTATCACAGGTAGCTAAGATATGTTCATAAACTTTCTTTGTTGGTAGTCTACCAACAGATAGGTTCCCAAATGAAACAAATGCACCTCCCAACTTATAAACACCTCTAGATTTACCAAGATAAAGCCCTTTTAATTTTATTAAAACCCTGTCCCCTAAATTATAAAACAAGTGTGAGTCCCTTAGGTCTATTTCAATCTGAAAACCATCTAATGGATCGGTTGGTGAATCTTGAAAATGTAACACCCCGAAAAAATTACCGGCCTTATCAGAGGAATTAATATATCCTTCTAAAATATAATCATCTTGTATTTCTATAGTTTCATCTACATACAATGCTTTAATTTCACTAAAGCTTATATTAGGTTGTAAATCAGTTTCGCATCTAATTTTAGCACTGTCATAGCTGGAATCTTTCACACAAGCTACAGCGAATATCAAAAACAAAGAATACAGACATTTTAAAGCTGAATATTTTTTTATTGATATTTGATATTCAATTTTCATATGACTAAAAACTTATGGCTAGATTTAAGAAATAAGTTCTTCCATAACCAAACCAATATTTCGGTGCAAATGAAGGTGAACCACTTAAATTATCTTGTTTTAACTGTCCATAATTACCGTTACGACTTTGCTCATAACCTCCTGTTCTGAATTTGGTGTCAAATACATTGTTGACACTTGCAAAAATGCCAATATACTTGCCATTGGTAAGCCAAGACTTTCCTCCTACTAAATTCAATAAGTAAAAGTTATCTAAGGGTTTTTGCCGTAAAAGTGCATTCACATTTTCTTCTGTAGCATCCAAAAATTGCTCTCCTGTTTCCGGGTTTATTAAAAAGCTATTGGTTCTTGTTATGGTTGAGATATTAACATAATTATTACCTAAATAATTTGTGGTAGCTCCTACCCACCAGTATTTTGGGTCTCTATATTCTATTCCAAAGGCTAAAGCCTTTTGAGGACCCTGCGCCAATTTATACCCTTTTATGGCTGCAATGCCAAGATTTTTTGAGCCACTAACATCTATCAATTCTTCTTCCGCACTCGCCGTGTCAAAATTTATGGTAACATTGGGATCGCTCGCATATTCATACTTTCCTATAGCTGACACCGCCGATAGTTTTACTGTAGATGACAATTGATATTCCAAACCTATCTCGGTACCCATATGTAATTTGTCTAAATTTGTAAGTACTTCTTGTACAAAATCTGAACCTACACCAGCATCTACAAAGAAAAAATTTATATCTGTTGTATTCTGAAACCTTGTATAAAAACCGGTAATACGCCCAGTAAGTTTAGGCATTCTTATAAAATAGTTTACGTCTACAGTAGCAATAGACTCACTTTTTAACTGTGGAACAATTTCATTTGACTCCCTTGGGTTTATAAAGCTGTTCTGTAACAAAGGCGCCCTTTTAATCAATGCGCCATGGACAGACAACCAGTGCCTTCCTGTTATCGTATGGGTAACACCTCCTTTAAAACCAAAATTTGAAAAGTTGATCTTTTCACTTTTACCCAATGAGTTTTCCAAAAACCTTTCATTTTGGAACTTTCCCTCACGTTGATAAACAGTATTTTCATAATTGGCGGCTACAAATGCTTTCCACCTCTTGAAATCAACTTTTAGTTGAGTATAGGCGTTACTTTGATTGGCATCAAACCTATAATTATAATTGAAAATATCTCCTGTCAACTTTTCCGCAGCTGCATTGATATTATTTCTTGTCACAGAAAACGGGTCAATATCCTCATGATATTTGGCCCCTAATAAATCATTTAGTTCTGCATAATTTTCTGATAATAGTTTTCTGCCGGAAAAGCCAAAATCTAGCTTTATCGCCTCGTTTATTTTTAAATTCCCATTAATTCTAGCGGAAATTTGTGTGTCCGAAACCACATCATCATATAGCACATAGGCAGCCTTCCCATTTTGGGATAAACTGGTATTTGCCTTATAAATATTTTCCCAATTAAATTGTGGGTCAGCTACAAAAGATTCCCGAGCACTTTCTGCGCTTATAAAATTGGCTCCTATAGGGCTATTGATATAAAAACTCGGTAAATATCTATAATAAGAAGGGTCAGGGTTAGGAGCATTAAAATACCCCAATCTACTTTTTGAAAATTTCCCTGTTTGATACATAAGTCCGACTTTTAAATTTAAATTATCGATGTCATACTTATAGTTGAACATGATTATTGGTTCCGCTATTTTACGTTCCCTGGAATTTCTAATTTTCTCATTTTGCAGACCCCAATATGGGTTGTACTTATTACCTAGTAGATTAAAAACTTCAGTTGTTATCGCTGATGACCTTCCTCTTCTATTTGATGAAAGGATTGCGGTTAAAGCAATCGTATTTTTATTATTGAGCTGATACTCCAATGAACCATAAAATGAGTAGGCATCGTATAACGTACCATCTATAAAACCTTCTTTTGCCCACCTCCTAGAAGCTGAAACTATATAGCCCAATCCATTTTCTTGTAGCCCAGAATTATAGGTCGCCATAATTCTGCCTGTATATGTCCTATTGGAAGCCGATGAGGAAATTCGTAATCCAGGTCTTAACCCAGACGGACTTAAATCTATGTTTGTATTTCCTAATATACCGCCAAAAGTAAAGTCCGAAGCTTCCAATCCATTTGAAAATTGCTGATTACGAATAACATCATTGAGACCTCCCCAATTGTTCCACTGTGGCCTGCCATCATAAATCTTATTCATTGGCATTCCATTTAATAACACCTCACCATTTTGGGAATCGTAACCCCGTATCCTAAAAAAAGCTTGTCCAAAATCAAAAGCAGCCCTATTCAAAAATACATCTCTAGTAGATTGAAGCAGCCCTAATGCACTTGAACTTGCTTCATCTCCCAATATTTCATTGTCTGTTAATGTTATAAGGTTATCTTGTTTATCTCGTGCGATATCTCTTTTTAGAAGAATAGTTCCCAAATCCAAGTTTTGACCATCCAAACTAATTGGTGTTCTAACTGTTATAAAGTCGCCAAAGGATATATCAAGTATGTAATCACCGTTTAGAGAATGGGCAAGTTGAAATTTGCCAACTTGGTCGGAAATTGTTGAAACTGTTTCGCCTTCAATTTTAACAGAAGCACCAGTTATTGCGGTATTATCAGTTTCATTGAATACAACTCCAGAAATAGTTGAGTTTTCCTGGGCAAAAATCATTTTGGTTACAAAAAACAGTAACATATATATTATGCATCTAAGCATAGTTGGTAATAGAAAAAGTTAATGGTACTACAATATAAGTGGTTTATTAACAAATAGTCGGAATTTTCTTGGTAATAACCTATATTGTCCTTAAAATGTATAAGTTATCTCTACTTTCTTTTTTTCTATTTATTCAATTTTCTTACGCGCAAACTAAACGGACGTACGAAATAAGAACAATTTCTTTCTATAATTTGGAAAATCTATTTGACACAAAAAATGATAGTTTAATTTTTGATGATGACAGAACACCTCATGGCAAAGATGCGTGGACCACGGAACGTTATTTTGATAAAATAGATAAATTATCCAAAGTAATTTCAGAAATAGGAAATACAAATAGAAATTCATCACCCGATATTGTTGGCGTATGTGAGGCCGAAAATCTACAGGTGTTAAAAGACTTGATACATCATAAAAATTTAAGAGAAAAAGATTACGGAATAATACATTTTGATTCGCCCGATGAACGTGGTATTGATGTAGCACTTTTATACCGAAAATCTGCATTTATACCTGTTGCTTTTAATAGTCATAGGCTCCTTCTAACTACTGATGAAGGAAAAAGAAATTATACAAGAGACCAGTTAATCGTTGAAGGGTTACTAGATGGAGAGCAATTCTTTTTTTTAGTAAATCACTGGCCCTCTAGAAGTGGCGGAGAACTTCGAAGTAGACCTTATAGATTAGAGGCGGCTAAATTAAATAAACGTATAATTGATTCTGTAAGAAGACAAAACTACAATGCTAAGATCATTGCCATGGGTGACTTTAATGATGACCCTGTAGACCCTAGCTTTAAAAAAATACTAGGTGTAAAAGGGAAAAAGAAAAAATTGGATGCTACGGATCTATTTGGACCTATGGAGAAAATGTTTAAAAGAGGAATGGGTTCATTGGCATACAGGGACAAATGGAACATCTTTGATCAAATATATATGACCTCCAATCTCGTACCCAGCTCTAAAAAGTCATACTCGTATTGGAAGGCAAACATTTTTACTCCAAACTATCTTATTGATTCAAAAGGCAAATACAAAGGCTACCCACTACGTACATATGCCGGTGGAAATTATATAGGTGGTTATAGCGACCATTTTCCCGTATTCATGTATTTGATTAGAGAAAGTCGCTAAGTTTTTCTATGGTATAATTTAGGTATTTTGGGATTAATCAAGTTTGGTAAGCACAATATTTTTCCAGTTTACCTTAATGCCTCCGCCATCATGTATTTGTAATGCTATGGAACCTTTGCCATTTCCTATTATTTCATCGGTCAAAGAAATCATTTCCGTGCCATTTAGCCAAGTAGTAATTTTATCGCCGTTTACTTTAATTTTCATATGGTTCCACTCCCCAAATTTCAAGGACTTATCTTTCTCTTTTTCAGGTTTTATAAGCCACTGTCTGCCATACGATTCATATATCCCTCCTGTAAACTTACCTGGTGGTGCAACCTCAACTTGCCAACCACTAACGGTAGTACCCTCTACAGTTGATCTTATAAAAACACCACTATTACCGTCAGCTTCTTGTTTAAAATCTAGTTCTAGTATAAAATTGTCATAATATTCGTTGGTTGCTAGATAACCATACCCGGCATCTGGGCCACTCTCACAGATTAATTGACCGTCTTTTACATACCATTTTTCAGTTCCATAAATGGTCCAATTATCCAGATTCTCCCCGTTGAACAATTTTATTTCTTGAGCATTACCATAACACACCATAAAAAATAACAGTGCTAAAAAAATTAAATTTTTCATATGATTTGTTGTTTTAGAACCATTGGCTCCAAGGAATTCTACTTAAAATGAGCAATAATCCTATTCCGTAAAAAATGGCGATACTTTTAAATTTTTTATCGCCTTCCACAAATTTCTTGTGTCTGGACCAACCCACTGTTATGGCTATAATCGCCAAAATATTTACAAAAGGATGCTCTACGGCCAATAATCTTGCAGCAGAAGTTAAACCCCCCATACCAAACTCCTGTATGGCATTTAAACCACTAGGTGATACAAAGTACAAAATAAGCCCTACGAGAAGTTGTATATGGCATAGAATAAGCGCAAAAAGGCTTAGCCTTAAATCTTTGCTCATATTAAAAATTCTTTTTCCCAGTAAACCTGTGATGGCATTTGCGACTGCCCATAATAAAACAGCCAGAGCAATATATGCTAAATAAGAATGAAGCATTAAAATGGTCTCGTACATAAAGTTGGTTTTAATTTGATTTTAAATGTACTAATTTTTAGGCATAAAAAAACCCTGCCATGCAGCAGGGTTTTTATTTATTTATAGATAATTCCTAAAAATCATAACGTAAGGTAACGTTCCAAGTTCTACCCCAACCAAAGTAACCTTGGTTAGATACGGCAATACCATCATAGGTGTCATCACCTGCCTCAGCAAAATTAGCAGTAGTTAGCCTTGAAATATATTCTGTATCTAAAAGGTTGTTGATATTTCCTCTTATCTTTAATTGCTTTAATTTATCGGCACCCAAAGGAACAGTAAAAGTAAGACCAGCATCCAAAATATTAAAAGAAGGTAACTCTAGGTTTTCCTTAATTGCTCCAACATCTGAATACAAATTGTCATAATATCTCCAATCTGAATCCACTGCGAAGTTTTCACAGATTTGGTATCTAAATCCAAGACCACCTGAAAGCTGAGCGGCACCACCAACTTTACCCCCATCAACATCCTCTGACTCTGTACTTATGACATTACGTTCTTCATCAGTTACCTGAGTAACAACATCACCTTTGTAAATCCAATCCCCTATTGATGCAAAACCATTAAAGGACAATCCAGTAGTTGGTCTAACTTTAAAGTCTAATTCAATACCAGAGTGTAATTGTTCCGTACCAAAGTTACTCTCAAAAGTTACGACATCATCAACCACATCCGAGCTTGAAACTACTCTATCTTTCCATGAAGTCCTATATAGGTTGACATTAGCTGAAAAAATAGAACTAGAGAATCCGTAACCGGCCTCCAAACCAAAAATCTTCTCGTTTTCAGTTAAAGGATTAACTTGGTTGGTAAAGTTCAAGTAAATATTGTCATGATAAGGCTGACGGTTGTAGTAACCTGTATTAAAATAGAAACTGTGTGCATCAGTTGGCTTATAGCTTAAACCAGCTTTCGCATTATAACCTATATTATTAACTTTTTCTGAATCAGTACCTGGTTCGATGCCAGCAGGTATTGGCTCACCTGTGTTTTGAGAAGAAGTACCATCTATTAACGCTTGATCTGCATATTGCCAGAAATCAAACCTTTGGTGATATTGATTAGATAATGACCCTTGGAAAAAAGCAGAGAAATTATCTGTAGCATATTCCAATTGCGTAAACAACCCACCGTAAGAAATACGCTCATCATTGCTGTATGCTATTTTTTGGTCTTCATCATATGTTGCAAAAGCTGCTCCCCAACCAGAAGGCCTAAAACTCTCTGTGGCCGTAGCTACTTTATAAGTACCAAAACCACCATAGGTATCATGGTTGTTATTTTGGTCTCTTAGTCTAATGTTCTCTGTCCATGAATTAAGACCATGGAAGTCAGAAACAACTCTAAAGTGCTTACCGTAATATGTCCTTAAATCAAAACCAAGATTCCATGAAAGGTTTTCAGTGATTTGCGTTTCGTAATTTGAAATAAGACCATACCAGTTATGTAAGTTCATGGAAGCTCTTGTAACATATGCATCTTCTGAGCCAAAATATACTCCAGCACCATCTGTAACTTGAGCATTTTGCGCATAAATAGCATCATAATCTATACGACCATCTGCTGTTCTAATTCTATTACCACGATTGCCGGTTCCACCACCATTACCAAAAGAGGCATAAAGCACTGTAGAAAGATTAGATTTATCACTAATATTCCAGTCCCAGTTTAAGTTAATTACCGGCTTGTGATAAAAGTTTCTTCTTTCTGTTAAGTACTGACCTTTGTATGTACCCCAGTTATTGTTATAGCGCAACCCATTTTCTAAATATGAAGATATAGGTTTTGTGAAATTTTGATCGTGGAATTGAGGAGCTCCAGTAATTAAAAAGTTAAATCCATGTTTGTCATTTGGCCTATAACCAGCTGATATAAAATAAGTCTGACCTTCACCAAAATTACCTTCATTATAACCATCTCCTTGCCAGTGAGAAAGCATAACGCTTAATCCCCAACCTTTTTCAGAAATTCCAGTGTTATATCCACCAGAAACTTTTAAATAGTTATCGTTAGCTATAGTAGAATAACCAAAACCTCCTTCGTTCATCTCAGTTGCCTTGGTAACAAAGTTAACCGTACCACCAACAGAGGAAATGGCTAATTTGGAAGAACCCAAACCACGTTGAATCTGAACGCCACTTGCAATATCATTTAAACCAGACCAGTTAGACCAGTACATTAAACCATCTTCCATACCATTAATCGGTTGACCGTTTAATAGAAAAGCTGTATTGTCTTGATCAAAACCACGAACCCTCATATTGGTATCACCAAAACCACCCGCTTGTCCAGAAACATATACAGATGGCGTGTTTACCATAGTCATGGTAATATCTTGCGTACCAATCTTTTCCTGTATAACTTTAACAGGAATAGATGACACTGCAATTGGTGTTTGCCTATCACTAGCAAGGTCAATAATTCCTGTACCAACTACAACTACACCCTCCAACTCTTCAGCGTTTGGGTTTAAAGTAATAGTACCTACACTACCTCCTGAGGTAAAAGCCACTTGTTTAGCATCATAACCAATGTAGGAAAAAACCAAAGTACCTGCTTCCGCACTTACATTAATTGTGAAATTTCCATCAAAATCCGTAGAAGTACCATTGGTAGTCCCTTTAACTAC
Source organism: Maribacter sp. (assembly GCA_965662155.1). Lineage (GTDB taxonomy): Bacteria > Bacteroidota > Bacteroidia > Flavobacteriales > Flavobacteriaceae > Maribacter. Next base: position 35,792 of record CBFIGW010000008.1, read on the forward strand.
TACAGTAGCGCCTGGTAAAGGCGTATCCGTTTCACCATCATAAACAGTACCCGTAATAGTTCCTTGTGAAAAAGCGGTTACGGTCATTAAAAATGCCGCTAGCGCAAAGTACATTTTTCTCATTTTTTAAGTGTTTTGTTATTTTTAACGTTTTGCAAAAGTCCTACATTTTTAATCTTAATAGGTTAACAAAACGTTAAATTAGTTTGTTCAAAAATAAGCTAAAAAAAATACTTTAAATACTGAAAATGAATTAGTTGAAAGAAATTGTGTTGAATTAAAAATGCCGTAAATCAACTCTTAAAATATTGCAAAAGTCGCAATGTAGAGCCGTCATGATTAGCAATTTCAGAACCTTCAATATCTTTTAAAATAGTACCTGCCAATTGTTTACCCAGTTCTACTCCCCATTGATCGTAGCTAAATATATTCCAAATTACACCTTGAACAAATATCTTATGCTCATATAAAGCTATCAAAGACCCTAAACTTTTAGGCGTAAGTTTATCTATTAATACAGTATTGGTAGGTTTATTTCCTTCAAACACCTTAAATGGCGCGAGCTTATCAATATCAGATTGCGACATGCCCTTCTCCTTTAATTCAGAAACCACGTCTTCTAAAGTTTTACCATTCATAAGTGCCTCTGTCTGAGCGAAAAAATTGGCCATTAACTTATTATGATGGTCAACATCTCCATGTAACGACTTTTTAAATCCAATAAAATCTGTTGGAATTAATTTTGTGCCCTGATGAATTAACTGGAAAAATGCATGCTGCGAATTGGTTCCAGGCTCTCCCCAAATAATGGTTCCCGTTTCATAACTTACCGTTTTCCCATTTCGATCTACACTTTTACCATTGCTCTCCATGATACCTTGTTGCAGATATGCTGAAAATCTGCTTAAGTATTGTGTATAAGGTATTATGGCCTCAGTCTCGGCATCATAAAAATTATTATACCAAACACTGATTAATGCCATTAACACGGGCATATTTGTATTAAAATCAGCCTCCTTAAAATGTTCATCCATTTCATTGGCTCCATTTAACAAGGCATTAAAATTCTCGTACCCTACTGCCAAGGCAATGGATAAGCCTACTGCACTCCAAAGTGAAAATCTACCACCTACCCAATCCCACATTGGGAATACGTTTTTGGATGCAATACCAAATTCTGCAATTTTCTCCGTATTGGTAGAGACAGCAGCAAAATGTTTGGCAATATCTTCTTGACTTGCATGCTTTAAAAACCACTTCTTAATAGTTGTAGCATTGCTCAAAGTCTCTTGGGTGGTGAATGTTTTGGAAACAACTACAAATAATGTAGTTTCAGGATTCAATACCTTAAGGATTTCATGAACATGGTCTCCATCAACATTACTAACGAAATGAAGATTTAAGTGATTTTTATAATGCTTTAAAGCTTCTGTTACCATTGCAGGACCTAAATCTGACCCCCCAATACCTATATTGACCACATCGGTAAAAGCTTTTCCAGTGTAACCCTTAGAATTGCCACTTATTATTTCCTCAGTAAAAGATTTTATATGCTGTTTAACCTCGTTGACCACAGGAACTATATTTTGTCCTTCCACGACAATAGAATCAATAGGTTTGGCCCTTAATGCAGTATGTAAAACCGCCCTACCTTCTGTCTCATTAATATGGTCACCAACAAAATATTTAGAAATCGCATCTTTTAACTGAACCTCCTCTGCCAATTGAAGCAAAATATCCAATGTTTCCGAAGTAATTCTATTTTTAGAATAATCCAGTAAAAAGTCATTGAATTTTAAACTGAATTTTTCCGCCCTATTTTTATCAGAGGCAAAAAGACCTTTTAAATGTTCATTTTTAGTTTTAGTATAATGATTTGATAATTTATTCCAGGCCTGTGTAGTTGTTGGGTTAGTTTTATTTAGCGACATTTTCTTCATTAAGTGTTAGCAATTCTTCTTCATTAATTTTCTCCGGGTATACAATACAATCCAATTGTTCTTTAATTGGGTTTATATAAGTATAATAAGCTGGTCTAAGTGGTTCTGCCAAAGGTTCTGCTTGCGGAAGTTCTTCCTTTAATGGGTCTACCTGTCTACCGTTTTTCCAAAACCTGTAACATACATGTGGCCCGCCAGTGTTTCCGGTCATACCTATCCAACCAATAACATCTCCCTGTCTAACAAATTCGCCTTTTTTAACTTTTTGCGCCTTCATATGCAGGTATTGGGTAGAATAGGTACCGTTATGCCTAATTTTTACATATTTACCGTTACCACCTCTTCTAGTAGACTCTGTAACCGTACCATCTGCCGTTGCCAAAATTGGCGTACCAATTGGCGCTGCATAATCTGTTCCCTTATGTGGCCTTAACTTATAACCGTAATAACGAATACGTCTTTTTAGATTGTAGCGAGATGATATTCTACTAAATTGAACAGGAGCCCTAAGAAATGTTCTTCTTAAATTATTTGCTTCTTCATCAAAATAATCAACAATGCTTTTTAATGAATCATTCTCATAGGCAAAAGCGTATATTGGCCTACCATTATGTTCAAAATAAGCTGCCTCTATGGGTTCTGCACCAGCGTAAATAGAATCATTTATATATTTTTCCTTATAGATAACCTTAAACTTATCTCCTTTTTGAAGCCTAAAAAAATCAATTGTCCAAGCGTACACTTCGGACAGGTTATTCGTTACGTTATAATCTATTCCCTGATCAAGAATAGCTTCGGACAAAGATGTCTCTATAACTCCTGATGCTTCCCGTTGCAAATATTTTACTTTCTTTTTACTTCTATAAGCGGTAACACTATCCCTTAAATCTACCACAGTATAATTTATCGGGTCATTTTCATAAATAAAAACCTGGGCCTTTTCCGTGGTGTCCTTGGTTTTTAAAATGGCATAAGGTTTACCTACCCTAATTTTCCTTACATCAAAAGTATCCTTAAACTCCTCGGAAATCTTAGCTATTTTTGGATAGTCAACTTTGTTTTGCAGCATTAATTCACCAAAGCTATCACCATATTTTACTGTATCTAACTGTACAGTAAATTCGTCTAGATTAAAGCCGAAGTGTTTCTTAATAGGTGCTTTAACCTCTGCTATTTCTACTAAACTATTTTTTACATCGACCTGCTTATTCTCCTTACACGAGAATAGTACGCTCAATGCCAATATTATGCCCCAATATCTTTGCATTGCTATAAACCTATTTTATCTGGATTAAACATATGGTCTACCCATTGCTTGCCCCATTCATTAATTTCTTTATCGGTATAAATTTTAGGAAAAAAAATGACTTTTTGAAAACTTGGCGGTAAATACTCTTTCCAGTTAGTACCCCCCGTTGCATCTATATTGCCAGATTCCTTTCCTAAATATCTATGTGCGGAACCCATATGCATTAATGGCCAATTTACATTGGCATTAATATCTAAGGCTTTTAGTGCCTTAATGAGTTCTTCATTTTTTTGTTGCTCCATTGACAATGCTAAATACTTGCTATAAATTGTACTGTCCTTTACCTGCCGTGCAATACGAATAAGTCTAGGAGTATATCTGTATTCAAACTGTTTTAAAGTCAATGTTTTTTCACCAGTCGCCATATCCGTAGCGCCGTTTTTCCAATAGATATTTTCATAAAGTTCCTCTAAACTATTCTTTGAAGAATAATCATCTCTTTTAGATAGGTGTACCAAATTCTCCATAGGAGTAGCATAAATCTCTATCATCCTATATTGTGCGGACTGAAAACCACTTGCCGGTAAAAGTGCCATTCTATATTTGAGGAACTGCCCACGCTCCATTCCTTTGATCATTATTCCAAAAGAGGATATTAAAGCAGTATAATAACTATTTATTCTTCTGACTTTTTCGAGAAAAAAATCCAAACGTTGTGATTTGTCATCTACCAACTGCTTTTGCTCATGAAGAATGAGTTTAAAATAAAGCTCGGTAATCTGATGGTACATGATGAATATTTCTTCATCGGGGAAATGAGTTCTTGGAACCTGTAAACTTAGAAGGGTATCTAAGTGTATATAGTCCCAATATGTAAGATATCTTTGGTAAAGAAGACCGTCCAAATAAGAGCTTAAGTCTTGACCGGAGTCCTTATATTTTTCTTCAAGTTTTAATATTTGAGACTTAATGTGCTCTTTATCTTCCATTTTAAGGCTAATCCATTACTATCTTAAATTGATGTTTTAGACCATTATAACCATCCAAATCTGCCTTTATGGCTCCAACGGCCAAATCTGCCTTAATTCTTATTGGAATTCTATTATCATCATTGGAAACCCATAGCGATAGACTTTCTTCTTCCTTGAACACCCTTCCAGATTGCACCAATGGTCTAAACTTGAGACATTCTACTTTCCCGTACTTGGTACGTACAATTTCCTTTCCTAGGTATTTTAGTTTAAAATTAAAAATACCATCGTCATCATACAGCATTTTTAAATCTATTGCCTCTCCAACAACCAAATCTTTTGGGTCGTAATTGTTACGTAGATAATAAAATGCGGAAATTAAATCCTGTATACTGTCTTCAAGGGTAAAATTAAGCTTTTTCTTGTTTTTTTTATCATTTAAGATGGCTTTGTCATTTTCATGATCAAAATTTATTTCAACATCTTTTTTATAGCCGCCCTCATTGATCTTTCTAATGAACTTGTAAGGTTTACCATCCTTCTTATCAAAATAACTTTCATATGTGTCATCAACTTTAAAGAACAAGCTTGCAAACCCTGTAGTTTCACCATGGCCAACTACATGATACACAGGTATTGAATCTATCTTGGCATTTTTTACTTGTAGTGTTGCATAACTGGCATTCAAAAAGCCATAGTGCATTCTAAACTTAAGCCATTCCCCAGGTTTAAATGCAGACGTACCGCCTTGAGCAAACAATCCTGTGAAAACCATTAAACAAAGAATAAGAGGAATTTTTTTCATGGCCTAATTTTTAGATAAAATTACTAATAGAATTAACATTATTAATAAGCTTACAATAACTTAAACAAATTTTATTCCAAAGTATTGTATAAAAAAAGCCCAGTCTTTAAACTGGGCTTTTTCTAAATAACCAACCAAACTTTAAATTATGAAAAACCAATACTTAAAGTTGTAAGGGAACCACCCCTTACTGGTATAAAATTAATCAACCTTTTTTCTTTAAAATAGGTTTTAACTTACTTTAACGATAAACTTAACAGATATTCACAATTGCCAGTATTTATTGGGAAATAATTAGGAATTTAGGGGGTGTTTTGAATTTAAAACCAATACCCAATACTAAAAAATAAATTGTTGCTTTCTATCTCTGGTGACCATGAATATATTACTTGTACGGGTCCTAAAAAAGATTCCCATCCGTAACCTATACCATATCCCGAGAAATTAGGTGCCGTAAACCATTCACCAGTTCTAAACATATCATCTTCTACATTGGCAAAATTTGCAGAAAACAAAAGGTGATTTTTGGGAACAAACTCAAAATCCAGTCTTCCATAAGCTTTTACAAAACTATTTCCTGGAAGACTAATAAAATCATATCCATAAAAAGGAATTAGGTTATTGATCATATCTGTTCCAAACCCACCAAGAACAAAGTCAAAGGTTGTAACGTTAGACGTTCCTAATTTAAACCCGCCCTCGGTTTCAATATTTAACGATACATTTTTTAGTAAAGGCATTGCCATTCCCATTCTTGCCTTGGAAACCGAGAAATCCTTGAAATTGTTATTAAAGTCCGAAGACAATATATAATAGTGCATATCCCCGTCAAAAAACAAGCCTCGAGTAGGGAAATATTTATCATCATAGGTGTCCAGCTTTAAATTACCATAAACACTATAAAAGTTGCTTTTTTCAAAATACGTACGATTTGATGCATCTCCTATTGCAAGGGTTTCTGGCTCATTGGTAACTTGGTTAAAAGTATTGGTGCTATACTTTAAATGTTTTTGCTCTGCCCCCAAAATGAATGCAAATTCTTCCCTTAAAACAGTTTGTACATATATTTGATTGGTAAAATCGGACACGTCCAAAGTTATCTGATTAAGATTGGTACCCAATGGCACTTCAAAATTATCCCTTATCAAATCAAAATTCACATCTTGTTTAAACTCGTTAAACCTTGAGTTAATGCCAAAACTCCAATAAGTGCCCTTATCAATGTAATACTCAAAATTATACCTCACATTATCCCCTAGCATAAAATCAAATGACACAACATCGTCCCTAAATGCAACATTTTTGTACGTAAGGTTAATCAATGCGGCACTTTTATATAAATCATCATAATGTGCACCTAATCTTAAGGATGATGTATTTACAGTTTCATCTAACCTTAGAATTAAATCCTCACCAGAGCCATTGGCAACCAACTTATATCTATTGGTATTAAAGTTACCGGTAGCTGTCAAATTACTTATGCCCTGTTGTAATTTTTTAAACGCTATAGGCTCGCCTAATTTAAATCGTAGTTTACCTTTTACATATCCACGGGTATGCTCATGGTCACCATTTATGACCAGCCTATTTATCATAATGGAATCTTGTAAACCAATTGTTTTTATCTTAGGTCTATATCCTTTTTTATTTGAAGAAATGGCACTTAATTCCTGTAAAACCTCTTTGGCTGCAATTTCCCCGCTTTTTACTATTTCATCCGACTTATCAAATTCTATTACGGTATAATTTTCAATTTTAGGTTGGATATAAATATCTGTTTTTTTAGCTTTTTCCACCATATCCTCTACCGTTCTAAAGTTGTTTATCTGCAAAAGAATCTCGGTTGCGGACAATAAGGCTTCCCTCTTAGATAAACCATGTTGCACATCCACCCCTATAATCACATCCGCGCCCATGGCGCGTACCTTATCTATTGGGTAGTTATTTACTACACCGCCATCTATGAGCAACTTATCATCTATACTAGTGGGTTCAAAGAGCGATGGTAAAGTTCCGCTGGCCATAATTGCTTGTGGTAAATATCCTGAATCTAGCACTACTTCCTTTCCCGTTTCTATATTCGTTGCTATACAAACAAATGGTATGGGCAATTTGGAAAAATCGTCCACATCTTTTACGTGATATAATAGTCGTACCAATTCATTATAAATATTCTGACCTCCAGAATAGGCAGTGGGTATAGAAACTTTAAAATTATCGAACGGTAGTGTTAGTGCATATCTTTCTGAGTCGTCTTTTTCATAAAAAGATTTAGCACTTCTTGGGAGGTTATCTTCAATTAACCGCAATAAATCTGTTACCTTAAAAATAGAATCCAATTGGTTTGCAGAATAACCAGAGGCATAAAGTGCACCAATAATGGCACCCATGCTCGTTCCCCCTATATAATCTATTTCTACCCCCGCTTCTTCTATTGTTTTTAGCGCCCCTATATGTGCTAATCCTTTGGCCCCACCTCCACTTAAGACAACACCAACCTTTAAATTATTATCCTTGATTTTCTCTTGTGCTAAAATTGGCGCACAACAAGTTAATGCCACCACTAAAGCAAGTCCTATGGTGAACTGATAATGGATAATCAAAGTTTTAATGAAACGCCTCATATACCATTTTTGCTTTTGATGCACCAACCACCTTGGTTAAACTATCTAAATTTGCTTCCTTTATTCTCTTTACAGATTTGAAATTCTTTAATAGTTGGCTCGCCGTCTTCTCACCCACACCGCCAATATTTTCTAATTCCGAATTAATGGCCGCCTTACTCCTTTTATTCCTGTGAAAAGTAATGCCAAACCTATGAGCTTCGTTTCTTAGTCGTTGGATAATTTTTAAACTTTCTGATTTTTTATCCAAATACAAAGGAATAGGGTCTTCTGGAAAATAAATTTCTTCCAATCTTTTGGCAATGCCCACAATAGCTATCTTTCCTCGAAGCCCAAGAATATCCAAACTTTTTAATGCAGAGGATAATTGCCCCTTTCCACCATCTATAACAATAAGCTGCGGTAATGATTCATCTTCTTCTAATAGTCGTTTATACCTTCTAAAAACTACTTCCTCCATTGATGCAAAATCATCCGGGCCCTCAACTGTTTTAATATTATAATGTCGATATTCCTTTTTACTGGCTTTACCATCCCTAAAAACTACACAAGCCGCTACCGGATTGCTTCCCTGTATATTACTATTATCAAAACACTCTATATGTCTTGGTTCACTGGAAAGCCTCAAATCTTTTTTCATTTGAGACATAATCCTGTTCGTGTGTCGGTCAGGATCAATTATTTTAATTTGGTTAAATCGTTCTTGTCTAAAGAATTTTGCATTACATTCAGACAACTCTAAAATTCGTTTTTTATCTCCCAGTTTTGGGACAGTAATTTTGATTGATTCATCAATTAAAATTTTAAAAGGGAGATAAAGTTCTTTAGATTTAGAGTTAAAACGTTGTCTGATGTCAACAATGGCCAATTGAAGCAACTCTTCATCGCTCTCATCCAATTTCTTTTTCAATTCCATGGTATGTGAACGGATAATTGA
>CBFIGW010000009.1:0-43122 GCA_965662155.1 Maribacter sp.
GAGAAATCTTTGTCATTTAAATCTACTACCTTACCATGTAATCCACTTTTGGTAATTACACGATCTCCACGCTTTAACTCTGCTGAAAATTTCTTCTCGTCCTTTTGTCTTTTCATTTGTGGTCTGATCATAAAGAAATATGCCACCACAAAAATTAAGATCATTGGCAGAAACTGCCCTATATCACCCATATTTGGAATTAATTTAACTTATTATTATTTAACAGGCCCTAATGGAGCTGCTCCTTTTGGGTTAACAAAAGCTTTTATCCTTAACGTTTCAGTACCCTTTTCTGTATTGGCAGTTACCGTAATAGTTTTTGTTACCTGATTTTGGCCTGATCCATTAAACTTAACCAATAATTCACTTGACTCACCTGGTGCAATTGGTTCTTTAGGAGGATTTGGCACAGTACAACCACAACTACTTTTTGCATCTGTAATAATTAAAGGCGCATTACCTGTATTGGTAAATTTAAAAGCTGTTTCCTGTGGTGTTCCTTGCTCTATAGTACCAAAATCGTGTTCAGCAGTCTCAAAAGACATTACCGGTACAGCTTTAGCAGCTTCATCTCTTACGGCAGCTTCTGCTACATTGTCAGATTTTATTTTACTAGATGCGTTTTCTTTACAAGAGGTAAATGCGAACATGGCCACCATACCTACAATAAAAATTCCTTTTTTCATTATTACTTGATTTTAAATTTTGATGTAAAATTAGAAAATATTTTTATAACAGCCCTCTACCCATTTTATTTAGCTTCCCCTCTGCTTTATATTCTTTGGTAAGCTTGTCCAAAATACCGTTAATAAAAATACTGCTTTTAGGTGTTGAGTATTCTTTTGCTATTTCTAAATATTCGTTAATAGTTACTCTTTCTGGTATGGATGGAAAATTAAGAAGCTCACAAATTGCCATTTTTAGCAAAATGGAATCAATATCTGCAATACGATCTTTATCCCAATTGGGGGTTTTACCCTCAATCTCCTTTTCAAGGATTTCATTCTTTAATAAAGTCTTGGTCAATAATTGATTGGCGAAATCTAAATCTTCATTATCCTTAATTAATCCCGGTAAAAAATAAGAAGCCTCTTGATTAGGTTTTGCTTTCTTAAACAGCTTCACTAAAAATGTATTAACGATAGGAATATCATCTATCCACGTTAGTTTGTCATCTTCAAAATAATCATAGATTTTTTCATTTGGTGCGATAATTTCCTTAAAGATAGAAATTAGGAAATCCTTATCCTCTGCATAGTCATTTTTACCACTGGACATATACTTTTCGTATAGTTCACTCTCGATAATATCCTTATAAATTAACTTTACGTACTCCTCATTCAAATACCAATTATCCAATTTTCTATTGGTAAGTTCCTCTTTTAACAAATGGTTTTGTTGTAATTGCAGCAAAAACCTGTTGTTTGCAAATTTTTCACCGTTTGGAAAAATGTCTTTGGAGTTATTAAGATAAGCTTTGGATGATAGGCTAACCTGCTCAGTAGCTTTTTTTTGTAATTCTAAAAAAAAACTCAACCATAGTAGATAAAGTGTATAGGTATTATCTATACTTACACGTAAAAATTTTTCCTGCTTTTGCAGTGATTCATCCTTGGATTGGATTAGGGCATAAATGCATTGCATTACTTTTACCCTAATATGCCTTCTTGTAAGCATGTTAAAGAACTTTTGTTTTATGATTGATTTTAAAGTGCACAAAAGTAAGCAACCTTTCAAAGCACCACAATAACAAATGCATTTATCTTAGGTATTTTATAACATTTGTTTCTGCATCAAAAAGCTATCTTTGGCAAACCTTAAAACAAACCACCTATTTTTGAACTTTATAAATGAAGGAACTTAAGCATTTAAACAAATATTTTAAAAAGTACAGGCTTAAACTTCTCTTAGGAATTGTAATTACCATAATTGCTAGACTTTTTCAATTGGTAATGCCTTCATATGTGAATAAATCCATTTCCGTAGTAGAACAGTTTTTAAAATCCGAGCTTGTTAAGAACGAAGCACAGTCACTGCTTTTGGAGTATATTTTAATTATTGTAGGGGCCGCACTTTTATCTGGCTTTTTTACTTTTTTAATGAGACAGACGATTATCAATGTTTCTCGATATATAGAATATGATTTAAAAAATGAAATTTTTGACCATTATCAAATTCTTAGTCTAAATTTTTATAAGAAAAATAGAACTGGCGACTTAATGAATAGGATTAGTGAAGATGTTAATCAGGTGAGATTATATGCAGGACCTGCTATTATGTATGGCATACAAACACTGACACTTTTTGCCTGTCTTATTCCCTTGATGTTCATAAAAGCACCAACATTAGCAGCCTACACTCTTCTTCCTTTACCCATACTTTCGGTTTTAATTTATAAAATAAGTAAGGTCATACATAAAAGAAGTACCATAGTTCAAGAATATTTGTCCTCCTTGTCCACGTTTACCCAAGAAGTATTTTCAGGAGTTTCGGTGATTAAAGCCTATGCCTTGGAACCTCAAACTAACAAAGAACTACAGGATTTGGCCAATGACGGAAAAAATAAAAGTATGAGCTTGGCAAAAGTAAATGCTTGGTTTTTCCCGTTAATGATTTTATTGATAGGCATCAGCAATATACTGGTTATATACATCGGTGGTATGCAATACATTAATGGTGAAATAGGGGTTGGCCTTATTGCAGAATTCATATTATATGTGAATATGCTCACATGGCCGGTGGCTATCGTAGGATGGTTAACTTCTATTGTGCAGAGAGCGGAGGCCAGCCAGAAAAGAATCAATGAATTTTTAAATCAACAATCGGAACTTAACACAGAAAATACCGTTCATCATCAAATTAATGGCAAAATAGAGTTTAAGAGTGTCTCCTTTACCTATGAAGATACGGAGATTAATGCTATTAAAAATCTATCATTTGTCATTGAGCCAGGACAAACAGTTGCCATTATCGGTAAAACTGGTTCTGGAAAATCTACCATTTTGGATTTGGTCGCAAGACTTTATGATGTTACTTCTGGTGAAATATTAATTGATGATATTCCTATTAATAAAATTGAAGTGTCCGATGTTAGGAGTGCCATTGGTGCCGTACCACAAGATGCATTTCTTTTTTCTGACAGTATAAGGAATAATATCAAATTTGGTAAACGCGACGCTACTGATGAAGAAATTGTTCAAATTGCCAAAGAAGCTGTAGTTCATGAAAACATTCAAGGATTTAGCAAACAATATGATACAGTATTGGGGGAAAGGGGAATTACCTTAAGTGGCGGACAAAAACAACGGGTATCTATTGCTAGAGCTTTGATAAAAAATCCTCAAATCTATCTTTTTGACGATTGTTTATCTGCCGTAGATACCGAAACAGAAGAGGAAATATTGAATAATTTAAAAAACGCCTCAAAAAACAAAACTACTTTAATTGTAAGTCACAGGGTCTCATCAGCTAAAAATGCGGACAAAGTATTAATTTTGGATAATGGGGAACTTATTCAAGAAGGGACCCATGACCTCTTAAATTCAACCGAAGGGTATTACCAAGAACTCTATAGGAATCAGCTTACGGATAAAGAAAACTAGAAAATTGTTGTCCGATAACAATTTTTTTTTCATTTTTGGTAGACTAACCATATATATTAACGATAGGAAATGAGCGATAGAGAATTAATGGATCAGGAGGAAATTCACTCCAAAGTATTGCGAGCCGGAAGAAGAACTTACTTTTTTGACGTAAGAAGCACCAAAGCTGGAGACTACTATTTAACCATCACGGAGAGTAAAAAATTCACTCATGATGATGGATCATTTCACTACAAAAAACATAAAATTTATCTTTACAAGGAAGACTTTGAAGCCTTTAAGGATAATGTGGAAGAAATGATGGATTTTATCATTAATGAAAAAGGTACAGAAGTAATTTCTGAAAGGCATCAAAAAGATTTCAAAAAAGAAGAGCCTGAAACCAGTGCTCCAAGCAACGAGGAATCTACGGGCAGTTTTACAGACGTGAACTTTGAGGATATTTAGATTATAAATACTCTTAAATAAATGATAACGGCTCTTTTAATTAAGGGTCGTTTTTTATTTTTATAGAATAACTAATTCAAACTACATATGAAAAAACTACTACTACTCACTCTTTTTTGCGTGAATCTAACTACTATGGCTCAAGATACATGGGACCTTAGTTATTTTTTACCTGATGGTATTACCTACGACAGCAGCATTCCAACTCCTAAAGAAATCATTGGCCATGAGGTTGGAGAATGGCACGTGACTCATGACAAACTAATGTTTTATATGCAAACATTAGCGAATAAAAGCAATCGTATAACCATAGAAAATCGTGGAGAGACTTTTGAAGGTAGGCCTATATTATTGCTTACGGTAACTTCCCCTAAAAATCATCAAAACATAGACCAAATTAGGGAAGAACACCTAGCCCTGACAGAAAACGGAACTAATTTGGATACTTCTAACATGCCCATTGTTGTTTACCAAGGATTTTCCATTCATGGCAATGAACCTAGCGGTGCCAATGCAGGTTTGGCCTATGCCTATTATTTAGCAGCGGCCCAAGGTCCAGAAATTGAAGAGTTATTGGATAAAACGGTTATTCTAATGGACCCCTCTTTTAATCCGGATGGACTTCAGCGTTTTGCCTATTGGGCAAACACTAATAAAAGCATTAATCTAGTTTCCGACAACAACGAACGTGAATATCATGAAGTATGGCCGGGAGGTAGAACCAACCACTATTGGTTTGACATGAATAGGGACTGGCTTCCAGTTCAACTTCCTGAAAGTAGGGCAAGAATAGAAAGCTTTCACAAATGGCTCCCTAATATTTTGACAGACCATCATGAAATGGGGACAAACTCCACTTTCTTTTTTCAACCTGGTGAACCTACAAGGGTACATCCATTAACACCAAAACTAAACCAGGAACTCACTGAGGAAATAGGAACCTATCATGCAAAAGCACTGGACAAGATTGGTTCTCTTTACTATTCCGAAGAAGGTTATGATGATTATTACTATGGCAAAGGCTCCACTTTTCCCGATGTAAACGGTAGTATTGGTATTCTTTTTGAACAAGGCAGTTCCAGAGGCCATATTCAAGAAAGTGAAAACGGATTGTTAACCTTTCCTTTTACCATTCGTAATCAATTCACAACAGCCTTATCTACCATAGAAGCGGCCAAGAATATGCGTGTGAAGATTTTAAATTACCAACGTGCTTTTTATCAAGATATAAAGGTTGAGGCTTCTAAAAGCAAGATAAAAGGAATTGTTTTTGGAGATAGTAAAGACGGAGCTAAAGCATGGCATTTGGCAGAGATTTTAGAACGCCATAAAATTAAGGTACACGAACTGGCAAATGATGCTACAATAGGTGGAAAATCATATAAAAAAGGGAATAGTTATGTAGTTCCTATGAACCAAAAAAATCCTAGATTAGTGAAGGCAATGTTCGAAAAAAGAACAACGTTTAGCGATAGTTTATTCTATGATATATCTGCTTGGACATTTCCGTTGGCCTTTAATGTTGATTACAGCGAAGTTACCTCGTTGAACAATGCTGGTCCAGAAATCACTAAACTTGCACCTAAAACAGGTTCTGTTTCAGCACAAAGCAATTACGCCTACCTATTTGAGTGGAACGAATACTACACACCAAAAGCGCTTAATTTTCTTGTAGAAAAAGGAATAAGGGCCAAGGTTGCCAAATCACCTTTTACATTAGAAGGCAAAACATACGACTATGGAACTATTATGGTTCCAGTCCAAAATCAAGAATTGAGTCCATCAGAATTATATCAATTCATGATAAAAACAGCTAAGGAAAGCATGTTAGAAATAACTTCCGTTGGGACTGGTCTTACCAAAGGAATAGATTTAGGCAGTAACGATTTTGATCCTGTAAAAAAACAAAAAGTTGCGATTATTGTTGGTCAAGGTATTCGTTCTTATGATGCCGGAGAGATTTGGCATTTATTTGACACCCGCTATAACATGCAATTAACCAAGCTTGATCTTAGCTACTTGAACAGAGTAGACCTAAGTAAATACACGGATATCATTGTTCCTAGCGCTTATGGGAACGCCATAGATAAAGGTAGTGCCAATAAACTTAAAGACTGGGTAAAAGGTGGAGGTACTCTAATTGGTTACAGAGGGGTTGCCGAATGGTTTGCCAAAAATGAGTTTATGAAATTAAAGTTCAAAAAAGACACTTTGATTGCCAAAAACATAGCGTTTGACCAAAAACAAGACTTTAATGGAGCACAGGTTACGGGCGGTGCCATTTTTGAATCTATATTAGACAGGTCACACCCTATTAATTACGGTTATAAAAACAAAAATCTAGCCTTATTCAGAAACACTAACGTGTACATTGAACCTGATGAGGATAGTTATAATAACCCAATAAGATATACCTCAAATCCATTATTAAGTGGATACATATCAAAAGAAAATTTGGAGTTACTTAAGAATTCAGTTCCCTTTCAAGTACAAAGAATGGGTAAAGGAAGGGTAATCGCTTTTACCGATAATACCAATTTCAGAGCTTTTTGGTACGGTACCAATAAGTTATTGATGAATGCTATTTTCTTTGGTGAAATGATGTAAATAGTAAATTTGGTTAGGCTTCATTACCCATAATGGAGCCTAACCAAATTTTACAAAAAGCCAATTAAAAAGAAAAAGAGCGAAAATGGCAATTAGGGCTACTTTTAAACTTGCCAAAAAAGAAATAAAAATCAACAGTAACAGATAATATGCGATAAAGCCAATAAATGCTGTTGCAAAACGTAAAGTACCCATAAATTCCGGCTCCCATACTTTTGGTTTCATTAGCGACTTCCAAAGTAAAATAACAGGAAAATTAAAGACCATAAACAAAGGCAATAGCAGAGATCTTGTTTTCTCTTGTTTAAGTATCTTCATCTCTTTATTCTCCTGTTCATTATACCCATGAATAAATTCATTGGTGGATTCTGGTTCAAGAAAATCAGCCTCCTTATGATTTAAATAATGTATTATGGCATCATAGTTTTCTTCAGATGCTATATGTGTGGTAAGCTGTTGTAATCTGCTAGATACTGCATCCTTAATTTTTAATATAGACGTTGCCTTATTATCTAAATCCATTAAAGACTTTACACTAATTGGCTCACCATAATACACCGCAACACTATCAGGAAACGAAGTTGCTTCTTTATAATTTAATCCTACGGGAACAATTTGTATATCTATGTCTGGATTAACCTCCAATGCCCTGAACAAAACGCGAGTAAACCCTTTACTTAGATTACGCACCCTTCTCTTTAAGTTATGATTTGCTTCTGGAAACATTACTATTGCCTCAGATTCACCTAATACCTCGGCACACCTATTAAAAATAGCATCGTTTTTAGATAGAGTATCCCTTCCGTCTCTGATTCTATAGATAGGTATCATTCTAAAAAAACTAAAAATCCTATTTAACAAGGGTTTTCCAAATACATCGGATCTGGTAAGGAAAAAGGGTTTTCTATTACAATTAACAGCAATTAAAATAACATCCAATAAAGCACTTTGATGGTTAGGCAAGAAGAGTACAGGTTTATTATTTGGAATATTATCCAATCCTTCTACCTTGATTTTTTTATGATAGGCATGTAATCCAAACTTAATGACATGCCTAATACTTTTATAAATTAAATCTTTCAAGCCAATTTCTTATTTATGGTGGGTCTATATCCCCAAAAACTTGCCAATAATAGACCGGAAACTATATGCCATACGCCCCAAAAGGCAGCTAGAAGCGCCATTCCACCTAATCCATCAAAAAAAGTAAAAATAAGTAGCAATCCCAAACCAGAATTTTGAATACCGGTTTATATGGTTATGGACCTTATATTTTTCGGACTCAATCCAAACAGTTTTGAAATTGAAAAACCAGTTGAAAAAGCAAGTATATTATGCATTACAACAATCCAAAAAACATACAATACATATTCTAAAAATATTTCTCTATTCTTATATAACGCAATAAATATCAATGCTATAAAAAATAACAATGACACTACTTTTAAAACACCAGCTAGTTTTTTAGCCAAATTTGGGCTCCAAAAATTTATAAGCATTCCAAGCACCAAAGGAATACCTAAAAGCAAGGAAACCAACTTTACCATTTCTATAGGAGAGACAGCAACTGTTTCTAAAATTTTAGATGTTGGTTCATAAATAGAACCCCAAAACTGGAAATTAAAAGGTGTCATAACTATGGCCAAAAGCGTTGCGATAGCCGTTAAGCAAACTGATAAGGCCGCATTACCACCACTAAGATGTGTTATGAAATTTGATATGTTACCTCCGGGACAAGCAGCTACCATAAACATTCCCATTGCTATACTAGGGATTGGCTCAATGACATAAACCAACATAAAAGTTAAAATTGGAAGTAATAAAAACTGACTTAGCACACCCACTAAAATTGGTTTTGGGTTAGACCAAAGTATTTTAAAATCCTTAATTGAAATATCCAATGCTACACCGAACATTACAAACGCCAACACTACGTTCATTGTCCATAATGCTTCGTCATCAAAATTAATTTGTACGCTATCTAAAGGGTTGGATATCAATAAAAAATATTTAAACAGACTGATTTTCATCAAAACTGTAAAATCCAAGATATTCAAATTTTATTTAGCACACAAAAGCATAGCCAAAAGAAGTCAATTAACAGTCATAGACATCACATTTTACGAAATCTAAATTGGACTTATTTTGTTTTAACTTTGTGATTAAATAATTCAATCTATGGCAAGAACGGAAAGCAATATGTTGGCTCTTGGAACTACTGCACCAAGCTTTAAACTTTATGATACTATATCGGAAAACAACGTTGACTTATCAGAAATAAGGGGTAAGAATGGAACAGTTGTTATGTTTATCTGTAATCACTGTCCTTTTGTTATTCATGTAAACCCAAAAATATCTGAGTTAGCTAAAAGTTATCAAGCTAAAGGAATAGGTTTTGTTGCTATTTCTAGTAATGATGTTGTAAACTATCCGCAGGATGCTCCGGATTTAATGAAGGCAACAGCAAAAAAAGAGCATTATACTTTTCCTTATTTGTATGATGAGTCCCAGGAAGTGGCAAAAGCATATATGGCAGCATGTACTCCGGATTTTTATTTATTCGATGCTGATTTAAAATTAGTTTATCGTGGTCAATTGGACGATTCCAGACCGGGCAACGATCAACCTTTAACGGGCAAGGACTTAGCAAATGCCATGGACAATTTATTACTTGGTAATGATATAGCTCCTGTTCAAAAGCCGAGTATTGGATGTAATATTAAATGGAAATAAAGAACTCTTTTTTAAAATAAACAAGTCATTGATAAAAACATTATGTGCTTAAATATAGCTTATGAAGAATAGTGTGTATTTTGAACCTATAACCTCTACCCTATATGAAACGTATATAAAGATAGGTACACTAGCCTATAACCAACATTACCAACATCTATGGCCAAATGGGGAAACATCTACTTACATAAAAAATAGTTTTACCCAGGAGGTATTATTAAAAGAGGAACTAGATAAGAATACCGCTTTATTTCTTATTAAGACTAACCATAATTTTTCAGGTATTTTAAAAATAACTATGGACAAGGCAATTGCTACATATTGTAAACAAGACTCATTATACCTTGATAAAATCTATATCTTAAAAGAATATACAGGAATGGGTATTGGCAGAAAAACTTTAGAATTTGTTTCCAAAAAAGCAAAATCGCTAGATAAAAAAGTAATTTATTTAGAAGCTATGCAAAAAGGACCAGCTCTAGGTTTTTATCAAAAAAATGGTTTCAACATAATTAATACCATCCAAGTGCCTTTTAAAAATGTGATTGAAAAAGAAAAACCAATGTATGTTCTTTTAAAAGAAATATAATTCCAAATAAATTATCTTAAAGTCTACCAACCATTTCTAATAATCAAGTTTTGGATATGCGCAAAATGATGGTTGCTATGCCATGCATATTTACCTATATTTTCGGCCACTGTAACTTTTATATTTCCATCTGGATGCAAATAATATGCGTTTAAATCATTAGATGACAATCCTTTAAGTAAGTATACTAATTTGGCATGTAATGCAGCTAAATAAGTTAATGAAAGCTCTATAGGTGCTGTAATCGCATCATTAAGTTTACTCCATTCTTTTTCCTCATATGCCTTTATCAATGGCTGTTCTTCTGTCAAAGCCCATTTAAATCTTGTATAACTATGATGATGGCTATCCGCAATATGATGTATTACCTGTCTAACCGTCCACCCTCCTGGTCTATAGGGTGTTTCTAGCTGTTCATCCGATAAGTCCTTTACTAAATCCCTAAGCCTTCTAGGCAAAGTTTCTAATATATCTATCCAAATAGCAATCATCTCACCAGTAATTTTTTCTGGGGCCGTGAAATGTCCTGTAGGGTAACGTAATTGTTCTAAATTGTCCATAACCCAAAATTAAAAAACTTTAATAGACTTTTAACCATAAACTTATATCGTCTTTTTATTAATCTACTAAATTTGTAGGATAATAACTAAAAAAAGATATAATGGCAACAATACGATTGGGTGATCAAGCACCAGATTTTACAGCAGATAGTTCATTGGGCACTATAAACCTTTATGATTACTTAGGAGATGGTTGGGGTATTTTATTCTCGCATCCTGCAGATTTTACACCGGTATGTACTACAGAACTTGGAACAGCTGCAAAATTTAAAGATGAGTTTGACAAACGAAATGTAAAAATGTTAGCTCTTAGTGTTGATGGGGCCAAATCCCATGTAGAATGGATAAAAGACATCAATGAAGTACAAAATACCACAGTTAATTTTCCAATAATTGCTGATGAGGACAAAAAAGTATCCAATCTTTATGACATGATACACCCCAAAGCCGATAACAGTTTAACCGTTAGGTCCGTTTTTATTATTGCACCGGACAAGACTGTTAAGTTAATATTGACTTACCCAGCATCTACAGGGCGTAATTTTTATGAATTATTAAGGGTTATTGACTCATTACAATTAACCGCATATCACAAGGTGGCTACACCAGCAAATTGGGAAAGTGGCAATGATGTTGTGGTTAGTCCGGCAATACCAACTGATGAAGCTAAACAAATATTTACAAAAGGCGTAAATGAGGTTAAACCATATTTAAGAATGACCCCAGATCCAACTAAATGATAACGAAAATTACTATTAGAAGATTGGAAATTAAATGCTTAACACTAATATAACTTTCTAAATATCTTTTGATTAAATATTTATATACTATCTTCGTACTTTAATTAATTATATAATTTTTTTATTATGAGTAAAGGAACAGTAAAATTCTTCAATGATTCCAAAGGTTACGGATTTATCACTGAAGATGGTTCAAACGAAGATCATTTTGTACACATTTCTGGCTTAATCGACGAAGTTCGTGAGGGTGATGTTGTAGAATTTGAACTACAACAAGGTAAAAAAGGATTAAACGCCGTTAATGTGAAAGTTGTTGACTAGGTAACGATTTAACTTTTTTATAGTATAAAACCCGAACGATGTTCGGGTTTTTTTTATCCTAAATTTTTGACCGATTTATTATTTATCATTTTTTGTTTAATGATTACGCAACCATTCTGTTATTTCTGAATCTATAAGTTAAACAATTTAAGTTTCCCCAAACTAAAACCAATTTATGACCACTTTTTTTGGAGTACTTTTTTTATTGATTGTAATAAACGTTGCTATGTTCATGGCAAGTTTATCTTCTAAAAACAAATAAACTTACTTACAAGGTAGGGTTTTCCATTGTACAATTGTTATTTAGGTAATCACCCCAATCACTTTAATAACTTTTGTTATGAGTACTTTCCTATTTATTATTTTCTTTTTGGTATTGTTAAACTTGATTATTTTGATTTCCAGTTTGTTAAAAACCAAATAAAGTAAAGGCCCAAATAAATTTATTTGGGCCTTTACTTTATACTTATGAATTAGCTACCTAACCAACGTTCATTAACTCTACATCAAATATCAACGTAGCGTTTGGTGGAATTACACCACCGGCACCGGCACTTCCATATGCTAAATCTGAAGGAATTACAAAACGTGCTTTATCGCCTACCTTTAAAAGCGAAATACCTTCATCCCATCCTGGTATTACTTGTCCTACTCCTAATTGAAAATCAATAGGGGAATTACGTTTGTAAGAGGAATCAAAAACTTGTCCGCTAAGTAAAGAGCCTTCGTAATGAACCGAGACTTTTTTACCAGCTTCTGCTTTAGCCCCATTACCTTCTTGAATCATTTTATATCTAAGACCAGATTCCGTGGTCTCAAAACCAGCTGCAACCTTGTCTAATTCCGCCGCTTGCTTTGCCTTTTCCGCTTCTAAACGTGCCGCGCCAGAAGCATTAAAATCCTCAAAAGCCTTAACAGCGTCCCAATTCTCGGCATCACTTCCTTGTCTTACAATTTCCAATGACTCAATAGTATCACCTTGTGAAATTTCATCAACCACTTCTTGTCCAGCTTCTACATGACCAAAAACAGTATGTTTATTATCTAACCATGGCGTGGGAACATGTGTTATAAAAAACTGGCTGCCATTAGTTCCGGGGCCGGCATTTGCCATAGACAATACTCCGGGAACATCATGCTTAAGTTCAGGATGAAACTCGTCATCAAACTTATAACCTGCATCACCCGTACCTGTTCCAAGCGGACAACCACCTTGTATCATAAAATCCGGAATTACCCTATGAAACTTTATACCATCATAATATGGTTCGCCTATAGATTTTACAGAATTTTCTTTTTTACCTTCGGCCAAAGCCACAAAATTACCAACTGTTCCAGGTGTTTTATCATGTGTTAATTTAACCAATATCTCACCTTTTGAAGTATTAAATTTTGCGTAAATACCGTCTTCCATCTTACTTTTTTTTTAATGAACGGCAAAGGTAATTAAAATACTTTGCAATAGACCAATCCAAGTGCCGAGTTAAAGCTCAATAAATTGATTTTTAAGCCATTATAATTTTTTAATTACATTTAAAAGGACTGAAAACCTGTTAATTAGGCTTAACGATTCCATATTTATCAAAGAGATAAACCAAACTGGCCATAGTTGCTGCACCAAGTTCTAACTCTCTTTTATTTACATGTTCAAACGTATCGTTTTCAGCATGGTGATGATCAAAATACCTTTGAGAATCTGGCCTTAATCCTGCCAAAACCATATTATCTTCTTTCAACGGTCCTATATCCGCACCGCTGCCTCCTTTAACAAACATATGTACTAGGTAAGGCTCAAATAAATTATGCCAACTTTTTACTTGTTCAAAGTTTGCATCGGAAGAATCGAAAGTAAAACCTCTAGGTGAAAACCCACCTGCATCACTTTCCAAGGCAAAAACATGATTTTCATTTTTCATCTTTGCCACTTCAGCATATTTATTGCCACCTCTTAATCCATTCTCTTCATTCATAAACAATACCACCCTAATAGTTCTTTTAGGTTGGTAGTTGATTTTCTTAAATAGGTTCAAAACTTCCATACTCTGTACACAGCCAGCACCATCATCATGAGAACCGTCTCCTAAATCCCAAGAATCTAAATGCCCCCCAACAACCATTATTTCATCGGGAAAAGTACTTCCGGTTATTTCTCCAATTACATTATAAGATTCAACATCATTAAACTGTTTGCAATTCTGTTTGAAATAAAATTTTATTTCTGGATTTAATTTTAATGTTGTACTCAACAAGTCCGCGGCATTGGTACTTATAGCAGCTGCAGGTATTCTATCACTTACTTCTACATCCCCATAACTCATAGAACCTGTATGTGGGTAATCGTCTAGACGTAGGTTCATGGATCTAACTATAACCCCTAGTGCACCATAGGCCCCTGCTTCCTTGGCTCCTGAATATCTTTGATCCACGCAGCCCGAATATGCGGCAAATGTGTTTATTTCGGTTGCATCCATTGGTCTATTAAAAAATACAATTTTACCTTTTAATTTAGCTTCTCCCAAAGTTGCCAATTCTTCTATATTTTGAACTTCAACCACTTCTGCCTTTACCCCTTGTAACGGAGTTGCCACCGAACCACCTAAAGCACAAATGGGCACATTGGTAGTAATACCGGGAGAAGTCTCAAAATATGCGAACTCAGGTGTTCCCCTTACCCATTTAGGTACCATTACAGGCTGTAACCAAACCCTGTCCAAACCAAGTGAATCTAACTCATTTTTAGTGAAATTTACAGCCTGTTCCGCTTGTATGGAACCAGAAAGCCTACCTCCAATTTGATTTGAAAGATAATTTAACCAATCATAAGACTTACCTTGAGTAAGTGCTGCTTCATAAATTTTACTTATCTGCTGTTCATCTTGACTTTGCGAAGAAATAATTTGAATAACAAATAGAAATAATAGTAGGGCTTTAAATGTCTTTTTCACGTTGTAATTGCTTTTCATAAGATTCTAAATTAGCCATTATTTTATCGTCTAACGCCGGCTCTTTGATATCTTTGTATTTTTTTAACCTTTCCAATAATATAGTAGCCACAATTACCCTTGCCGCTTTTTTGTTGTCCGCAGGTATAATGTCCCACGGAGCATGATCTTGCGATGTATTATTTATAGCCTCCTGATAACAATTCTGATATTTGTCCCACAATAGCCTTTCCTTTAAATCCTTAGGTGAAAACTTCCAATGCTTTTCCCTCAAGGAAAGTCTTCTTAACAATCTTTGCCTTTGCTCTTCTTTAGATAAATTCAAGAAAAATTTGAAAATTATGGTTCCATTTTCATGTAGGTGCCTTTCAAAGTTTTTAATCTGTTCAAAACGTTTATCCCAAAATTCTTGATCTACATCACTAACAGTATGGATTCCAGGAATGCGTTCACCAAGAATGTACTCTGGATGAACCCTGGTCACCAAGACATTCTCATAATGCGTCCTAGTGAATACTCCAAATTTCCCTTTTGCCGGCAAGACTAAGTAATGCCTCCATAAATAATTATGGTCTAGTTCCAATTCTGTAGGTACCTTAAAACTATGTACCTCTACCCCGCTAACATTAAAATCTTTAAAAACTTCACGTATAAGACTGTCTTTACCTGCAGTATCCATCCCTTGTAAGCAAATCAATACACTATACTTACCGTGTGCATATAACATATCTTGAAATTCGCCCAATTCCCTTCTTGTTTTGCTAAGGTCTTTTTTGAGTTGCTTGTTCGTTCGTCCAAAATCTTCATAGGTAGATAAAGTCGAGAGTTCTGTTGTTTTTATGGCCCTGTATTTGCCTGTTTCTATATAATCCATAGTGAAATATAAAATTTTTAATCGTTGAAATGCACCTAAATGTTAAAAAAAAAGGTCGTTCAACATCCGAATTTAGCTTTTAAACAAATAAATTAAAGGCAACGTGTCGGCTATCGAATAAAACGGATAATTCTCCTTAAGATAAGTAATTTTATAGTCGTAAAAATCCCAAATTTTACAGATTAAACTTTAATGAATGATTAAGACCTACATACCCTTTATTGCGGCACTCTGCTTTATTATATTTTCTTCCTTTACCGTAAATTTAGAATGCGAGTATGCTGAATCAACTATTGGTATTGCCAAAAGTAATACGGAAAAAGCTATTGATGTAGATGATATTAACCAAGCTAGGTATTATGCTTACAAAGCTCTTAATGCCATTGAGAAATCTAAAAAACAACTAGAAATATGTGGTTGTACTTATGCTAAAGAAGACCTTGAAGAAGGGTTAAACAATCTAATTCTGGCAACAAAGGCCACAACTTTAGATGCCACCCATGAATTATTATTAAAATCCTTGGATTATACCCTTGAGGGATTAAACGCCCTTACCTACCATGATTTTCATGAAAATAACCAGAACAAGGACATTGCAATGGCAAGTACTCCCAGTTCTACAACTGAAACAGAACTACCGGTTTCAACTAAGCGAAATAGTATTAACGATATCATAGATAACTCTTTAGAAAAATACCGGTTATCGTTGGACAATGTTGTTAAAACAGTTGATTGTAAAGAAGCCTATAACTTTACTAAAAAAATAGTTGAACAGTGTGAAAAACAACTTTTAAGAAACGACCTGTCCGATGGTAAAAAATATTACTATCTACGTACAAAAGATATAACTGCCAAAGCTTTGGCCCGCATAGGTAATTGCGAGCGCAATTAACTTATTTACTTGCAAAAAGTTTAACATCATCTACAGAAACTTCACTGCCGCCAAGTATTATAAGCCTTTCAACAACATTTCTTAATTCTCTAATATTTCCGGTCCAGTCATAAGCCTTTAATTGCTTAACCGCATTATCCGAGAATGTTTTAGGTGCAATACCCTGTTCATCAGTAATTTTTTTTGAAAAATGATTAATCAATAAAGGAATATCATCACGCCTATCATTCAATGATGGCACTTTAATTAGTATAACAGCTAATCTATGGTATAGGTCTTCCCTAAATTTCCCATCTTCTATTTCTTTCTTTAAGTTCTTATTGGTTGCCGCAACTACTCTTACGTTTACTTTGATATCTTTATCCGACCCTACCCTGGAAATTTTACTTTCTTGCAAAGCCCTAAGTACCTTTGCTTGCGCCGATAAGCTCATATCTCCTATCTCATCTAAAAATATAGTTCCATTATTTGCAGCTTCAAATTTACCTGCACGATCCTTAACCGCAGAAGTAAAAGCCCCTTTTACATGTCCAAAAAGTTCACTTTCTATTAATTCTGAAGGAATTGCAGCACAATTTACCTCTATAAAAGGTGCTTCACTTCTAGGGCTTTTTTCATGTATCCAGTGTGCCACTAATTCCTTGCCTGTGCCATTTGAGCCAGTTATAAGAACCCTAGCATCTGTTGGAGCCACCTTTTCTATCATTTCCTTGATATTGGAAATCTCTGGACTCTCACCGATCATTTGATAATTCTTACTTACCTTTTTCTTTAAAATTTTGTTCTGAACTACCAATACCTTCCTATCCAAAGCATTACGTACCGTGGTCAACAGCCTATTTAAATCTGGCGGTTTTGATATGTAATCAAACGCGCCTAATCGCATAGTATTTACCGCAGTATCTAAATCTCCGTGACCAGAAATCATAATAAATGGGATTTCAGGTTTTATTTTTCTAGCTGCCTCCAATACTTCAACACCATCCATTTTTGGCATTTTTATATCACAAAGCACAAGGTCATAGTCATTATCCTTTATAGTCTCTATACCTTTAAGGCCATCTTCTGCCTCTTCAACGGAGTAAGTATCATTCTCTTCTGAAAGAATTTTAACAAGTACCCTTCTAATGGCAGCTTCATCTTCAATCACTAATATTTTTGACATGTTATTATTTTTAAATTCCTATTCTAAAACCTGTTCTAAAGTACAGACCGGCGTCATCGTTTAGTGTAAATATATCTTTTCGTTGATTATCACGCAATGCACCATTTTGAAAAAGCGAGTGTCCTCCAATTAAATAAAAGGACATATCTTTTGTTATTTTATATTGATAACCTAAGGTCAATAATAATGCCGTATACGATACATCTGTAGATAAATTATTATCGGATAATAAAATATCGTTCTGAATATTTACATAATATCCGTCTAAAAACAATTCTGCTTGAAAAAAATGGGATTTGGGTGTATAATATTTCATTCCAGATTTGGGAACTCCCAAGATATATGCCCAATTAGGATGAAATCTTTTTTCATAATAAAGTACCGGTAATGGAACTTCTATTGGTGAACTTGTATTATACGATAGACCTACTACTAATTTATATGGCTTTTCTATATTTTTTTTATCCTTATAAGCTCCCGCCGTATAATTAATATTAAAATCTTCCTCCTGTAACTCATCAACAAAATTAGAAGACCATCTAGGGGTAATGACACCTACCAATCGCCAATCTTCGTTTATTTTATGAACATAAGCCATATTCATATCTATAATATGGAGTTTATTTAAATCACCTGAATTAGCAAATAAGCTATCGGGCACTTCAAAATTATATCTATTATATTCCCCACCTATTACTATATAATCCTTTTTGTTTCTAACAGGTATTGGAAAGTTGGCCACCAGTTTAATTCTGGATGTTTCTACATCGGCCCTATTTCTTGGCATTAGCATATATTCCACTCTAAAAACATCAGGTGTTTGTCCTTGAGCGACAAATAAAGCACCCATAACTAGAACAAGCACTAACCTATATTTAGTCATTTTTATCTAGAGTGTCTTTGGGGTTTGCAACAATTGGTGATTGCTGAAAAATATGCACATCTCTTTGGGGAAATGGTATGGTAACATTGTTTTTCCTGAATTTATCATCTATTTTATACCTAAGCATACTTTTAAGTTTTGGGTCCGAAAAACTATCACTTATATAAAAATGAACAGAAAAAAGTAATGCAGAATCACCAAATTCATCAAACAGTACAAATGGTTTGGGATTCTTTAATATACCCTTTTGCTCGGTTACTATTTCCAGCAATATGTCTGTGACCAATTGCACATCACTACCATAGGCTACACCTATTTTAACGTTCTCCCTAGTGGTTTTATGATTTTGGGTATAGTTAAAAACAATATCGCTTATAAAATGATGATTGGGAATAATTACTATTTTATCGTCGCGGGTAATAGCCCTAGTAGTCCTTAATTTTATTTCGAAAACCTTGCCTACCTTACCATCAATTTCAATTATATCACCAACCCGGAGTGATTTATCCAAAATAATAAAAATACCTCCAATAATATCTTGAAAAAGTTCTTGTAAAGCTAACCCGAGACCTACAAATAATGCGGCAGAAGCAGTAATAAGAATAGTAATATTTATCCCTGCAGCACTCATGGTAAATAGAATTACCACAATATAAACCACATATTTGATAAACTTAAAAATACTTACAAATTTCAGTTTATCATCAGCTTGCATTTTTCTAGTTAACAAACTACGAATCCAACGTAGAACAAATGAAGTAACCAAGAATGCCACCGTTAATAGCAGTAATAATCCTATAGTGATGTCTATGGACTTATCACCTTCACCATAGTGAAACCCTAAATCTAAAAAATCCTTAACGACACCCCAGATATCCTCTTCTATTATTTCCTTTATTTTGTCTGATTCCTCTTGCACAATAATCAGTATTTAATCCATTTAAAAATTTCTTTATAACTAGGTTTCTTACCGTACATTAGGATACCAACTCTATAAATTTTGGCCGCCAACCATACAATACCAATAAAGGTAATTATTAAAAGTAATAGTGAGGAAATCAATTGCCATACAGGTACACCACCTTCTCCTATTCCCCCGGGCAAACGCATCATCATTACTATTGGTGATGTTAACGGGAATAAAGAAAAGCCAACGGCAATTGGACCGTGTGGGTTACTAAAAACAGAGAAAAAACCAATATAAATAGCCAACATCAATGGCAAGATTATTGGAAATATGAACTGCTGTGTGTCCGTTTCATTGTCTACGGCGGCTCCGATGGCCGCATAAATAGAACTATAGATCAAATATCCTAAAATAAAATAAACCAAGAACAAGGAAATTAACATTACCCAAGGTATATTAAACAATTCTTGGGCATACAGTAGCATGGTATCATCAGGAGTGGGTATACCAACATTTATTCCATCAGACATTCCAGGCCCAATACCATTCCCGGATAACGTGGACACATCAATATCAAAAATAGCCATGGCTATAAACAATAGCAATGTTCCAGAAATAATCCATATAACAAATTGGGTTACGCCGGCTAAAGAAGTGCCTATAATCTTACCCAACATCAATTGAAAAGGTTTGACCGAAGATATAATCACCTCAATAATTCTACTGGTTTTTTCTTCAATAACACTACGCATAACAAAACCTCCATAGATAATTATGAACATCATAATAAGATATCCAAAACCCCCTCCTATAATGGCCTTAATCTCATTGATACCTTTTAAATTCTGTATACCATCGAAAGTTGAAATGTTTATTTCATAATCATTATCCATTTCCGCATACTCTTGTGTAGAAATACCATAATTACGTAAACGTTCTAGTTTTAATCTTTCCTTGAAAATACGTTCTAGTTTTTCTAAGACCGTAGTGCTAGGAGCCTCTTTACTATAAAAAAACGAACGTTTGGCAACTTGCTCTAAATTATCTTCATTAGGGAGATATACGAGTCCATAATACCCCATATTCACAGTAGAATCCTTGGCCTGTTCTAGCGTTAAATCTTTATAATTTACATATGCAGATACCTCCGATGTCACAAACTCATTGGAGAAATAATTACTATCGTTTAATACTGCTATAATTCTTTTCTCATTATCGTTCAGCTTCGTCAAATAAGCAATTAACAATATCATACCAACCATTAAAATGGGACTCAAAAAAGTCATAATAACAAATGACTTGTTTCTTACCTTGGCTAAATATTCCCTTCTAATTATTAATCCCAACTTATTCATTGAGCACCCCCTTTTCTTGTATGGTTTTGATAAAAATATCATTGGCGGACGGGATAATTTCAACAAAATTATTTATGTTGGCCTTAGTCCCAAGAAAATTTAATAATGAGCCAGATTCACTATTTGACAACTGTACTTTTAAATTTAATTGATGCTCTTCTTCAATGTAATCAGATTCTAGAATTTGAAATTTTTGAGTTATCTCAGATATTATTTCATTTGGGTTTGCTATGGCAAGCCCTACATTAAAGATGTTGTTTTTATAGGTTTTTTTTATTTCGGATAACTTTCCATCCAAAATTTTTTCAGATTTATGTATCAAGGCGATATATTCACAAAGTTCTTCCACGGATTCCATTCTATGGGTAGAAAAAATTATAGATGTTCCTTCTTCTTTTAACCTTAAGATTTCATCTTTAATTATGTTTGCATTGATTGGGTCAAATCCACTAAAGGGTTCATCAAAAATTAATAATTTAGGTTCGTGCAGTACAGTAACGATAAATTGTATTTTTTGTGCCATGCCCTTAGACAATTCTTGAATTTTCTTATTCCACCAATCTCCAATTTCCAAACGTTCAAACCAGTATTTAAGACGACTTTTTGCATCTACTTTTGATAAGCCTTTGAGCTGTGCCAAGTATAATGCTTGTTCACCAACCTTCATGCTTTTGTAAAGTCCCCTTTCCTCTGGCAAATAACCTATTTGTGCAACATGCTCTGGTTTTAATAACGCACCGTCAAAATAAACCTCTCCTTGATCGGGAAATGTAATTTGGTTTATAATACGAATAAGTGTAGTTTTTCCAGCACCGTTTGGCCCTAAAAGACCATAAATACTATTCTTAGGGATTTCTATGGATATATTCTTAAGGGCTATGTGACCCCCATATTGTTTGGTGACATTTTTGGCAACCAAAATATTGTTCATGTAGGCAATTTATTCAAAGATATTGAATTGTTTTAAAAGGAATTTTTTACCACTGTTTATTTTTAATTGCTTTTTAAATCGAAACATTTCGTCCTAAAAACAAAACCCACCCTTAATGAAATCAAGGATGGGAAAAAAATTGCTATGAAAAAGAAAATTAATATTGGTTTCCCAATATTATCTCAAATATACGTTTTTTATTTAAAAATCATAAAGATTGGTACTATGAGAACATATCTTTTACCTTTTCAAAGAAAGACTTGTCAGATTTTTCCGGTTTAGGCTCAAAGTTTTCATTTCCTTGCATGCGCTGGAAAAACTCTTTCTGCTCTTTGTTCAACTCTTTAGGTGTCCAAACATTCACATGTACCAAAAGGTCTCCACTACCATATCCATTTAAACTAGAAACACCCTTTCCTCGCAATCTTAAGATTTTACCTGACTGCATTCCCGGCTCAAGTTTTATCCTGACCTTGCCGCCTACTGCATCTATCTCCTTTGACGTGCCTAATACCGCATCTGAAATACTTACATACAAATCATAATGTAAGTTATCCCCTTCCCTTTTTAGGGTAGGATGCTCAATTGTTTCAATAGCCACCAACAAATCCCCAGGCACACCGTTACCGGGTGCATCATTACCTTTCCCAGGAACCTTTAGCTGCATACCTTCCTCTACACCTGCCGGAATATTGATGGATACGGTTTCTTCAAAAACCTTTAACCCCTGCGCGTCGGCATCATTCGGCTTGCCATCCAAAATTTGCCCACTTCCACCACATGTATTACATGCAGCTGCCGTTTGCATTCTACCTAAAATGGTATTTTGAATTTTTGTCACTTGTCCCCTACCATTACAGGTAGTACATGTTTTATAGGTTACCCCTTCTGCTTGTACCTTACGTCTAACTTTTACCTTTTTCTCAACACCGTTGGCAATTTCGTCCAAAGAAAGCTTAACCCTAATTCTAAGATTACTTCCTTTAGCCCTTCGTTGGCCTCCGCCTCCGAAACCACCAAAACCACCAAAGCCGCCACCTCCGAATGCACCACCAAAGATATCCCCAAATTGACTAAAGATATCATCCATGTTCATTCCGCCGCCGCCAAAGCCTCCATTGCCATCAAAAGCAGCATGACCAAATTGGTCATACTTAGCCTTTTTATCAGCATCACTAAGTACTTCGTAGGCCTCGGCAGCTTTTTTAAACTGTTCTTCGGCGTTAGAATCACCTGGGTTTTTATCCGGGTGAAACTGTAAAGCCTTTTTGCGATAGGCCTTTTTTATTTCTGTTGCAGATGCACTTTTAGTTACACCTAATACTTCATAATAATCTTGCTTCATACCAATTTTTTAATTCCCAACAACCACTTTAGGGTGTCGGATAATCTTATCGCCCAACTTAAAGCCCTTTTCTACGACATCAATTATTTTACCTTTCATTTTCTTATCGGGAGCAGGTATCTGTGTTATCGCCTCATGAATATCAGCGTCAAAAACATCGCCAGCTTTCACTTCTAAATCCTGTAAACCCTTAGCTTTAAGTGTCTCGCGCAATTTCCCATTAATCAACTCAACACCTTTGAACATTTCTTTATCTTCAGATTTAGCCAACTCTTTTAAAGCTCTATCAAAATCATCGACCACAGGCAACATGGCAACAATTACTTCTTGACCAGCAGTTCTAAAAAGTTCCATACGCTCTTTTGAGGTACGCTTTTTATAATTTTCGAACTCTGCGAACAATCTAAGAAACTTATCTTTTTCTTTATTTAAATCTTCTTGTAACTGTTCTTCTTTAGACAATTGCTCCTTTTCTTCTACAGCATCTTGCTCTTCGTTATTCAAAACTTCTTCTTGCGAAATTTCTTCATCAGGCCTTTCTGCCTTATTTTTATTACTCATAGGATTATTCTTTAATCGACGATTTTGAGGTGGCAAAAGTACTGCCAAATCTTTTAAAATGTCAAAATGTCACCAAAGTTTATAAAAAAATCCGCCAAATGCGGATTTTCAATCTAAATGCTATTCTTAGTATGAAGTGCTAGGAGACAAATTCTTTTTTTATTTTGTTTTCAATGCCATTCTTAACTTTGCTGTTTTCATAAATTTCATTTAAGGCTGCACAAACATTCTGATAATTAAATATAAAGCCTTCTTCCTCTATTTTTTTACTACTCACTCTCTGACTTGCAAATAAAATATAAGCCATTTCTCCTAACAATGCCTTCATTGCGAAATTTGGTATATTGGGCAATATAATTGGTCTTTCCAATACTTTAGCCACTTCTTTTACTAACCTACTATTCGTAACCGGATTTGGAGCTACACCATTAAAGGTGCCTTCCAATTTATTTTCTGCAATAAATAAGAATATACGTGCCAAATCTGAAATATGTATCCAAGATTGCCATTGCTCTCCACTGCCAAAAGCAGCGCCAACATAATACTTAATAGGCCTAGCTATTTCCGGTAATGCACCTCCTTTAGAAGAAAGTACCAAACCGATACGTATTTTGGCCACTTGAAGTCCTAAATTTTTAAACTGATTTACCTTATCCTCCCAAACCGATACCACATCACCTAAAAAACTATCGTCAACTTCTTTTTCATCCTCAGTGTACAGATTGCTTAAAGAATCAGGATAGATACCAATTGCTGATGCTGATATTATCGAGGTAATGGTGTGATTTTCGCTTTTCTCCAGTGCCCCGTATAACGTATTTAGGGAATTAGACCTACTAAGTAGTACTTGTTTTTTGTATTCTGGTGTCCATCTTTTAGAAATACTTGCTCCTGCAAGATTAATAATTATGGAAACCCCTTTTAAACAAGCTGTATCAATTTCATTGTTTGAAGGATTCCAATAGAAGCCTTTATAATTATCCTCGGAAACTAATTTCTTTTTACTTGTAGTTAAATAATTAACCGAATATCCTTTTGCATGACATTGGTTCACTAATTCTCCTCCAACCAACCCAGTTGCACCTGTTATCAATACTTTCATAATCCAAAGGTATTGTTTTGAATCTGTGTCTACATGCGATTTAATTTGGATTTAACACACTTAACTAAACTTTAAAAGTAATTACAAAAATAAACTATATAACCCTATTGCTTTTTAGCACGTAACATTTCTCTTTTTCCAGGGGGACCGGGTAATCGTTCCACCACAAAACCCACCTCTTGCATTGCCCTTCTAACACTTCCTTTTGCCGAATATGTAACCAGATATCCTCCCGGCTTCAAAGCCGTGAACATTTTTTTAAAGATTTCAACCGTCCACAACTCCGGCTGTACGCGAGCGCCAAAGGCATCAAAATAAATTAGATTGAAACAACTGACATCATTAATTTCGATAAAATATTTTTTTAATTTCAATAAAGTGAAATTAGAAGTAATATCTTGTCTTACTTCCCATCCACAATTGTGCATTTTATTATAGAAGGACTGTTTTTCATTAGCCTGCAGTGCGGAAACATAATTAAGTTCCTCTATTTCATTTAATGCCACTGGAAAAGCTTCAACACCAGTATAGCTAACATTTAATTTTAACTTCTCGGATTCCAATAGCGTAATAAAAGCATTAAGGCCTGTGCCAAAACCTATTTCCAGAATACCCACTTCCTCGTCCTTAAATAATTCCAGGCCATGCTTAATAAATACATGATAAGCTTCCTGTACTGCACCATGCTTGGAGTGATACTGTTCTTCCCAATCTTTGATCTGTATGGTTTTTGAACCATCTCCAGTGGTTATTATCTCTCTCTCCAAATTTGGCGAAATTACTCCTTAATTAAAACCCCATTTGCCTCAAAGCCAAACGTCTTCTTTGGTTGGGATATCTTTTTTAATT
Organism: Maribacter sp.; assembly: GCA_965662155.1. Taxonomy (GTDB): domain Bacteria; phylum Bacteroidota; class Bacteroidia; order Flavobacteriales; family Flavobacteriaceae; genus Maribacter. The sequence goes on from CBFIGW010000009.1 coordinate 25,406, forward strand.
CTTTATCACTGGCACCACCGTCCTTTGCATAGTGTTTTTGATCATCTACACTCATTTCTTCTACAAAAGCAAGACCATTTACAATTACATCTTTTCCCTTTAAATCGGATGGCATAAAAAACCCATAATCTTTAAAACGAACCATGACCTCTTCGTTATTAGAAAGTTCCAGTTTCATCCAACAACCTTTTACTTTACACACCTCTTTCACTTGTGCTGTAAATTTCGTCTCTAGTGTATCGCTTACCTTTAAAGCTACATACTTCTCTAACATAGTGGTATTGCTATTTACATTCAGTGTGTTTATGTTGTCGCCAAAAGGCGTATAACCGTTTGGAGTTGATTTAATATCATTTGGCGCATCTTGTCCCTTACAGGATAAAACAACCATTAATAAAACAAGTAAAATGTTAAAACCTTTCATATCTTTTAAAAATTGAGTTTCTACTACAAAACTGGTCATTTTTAAACTAAAAAAGAAGCGTCAATTGGGATATTTGATTAATTTTAATATTTAAATTATTATTTGATGAGTACGGATACCAAAAACATTCTAGTAGAAAAAGCAACTACTTCAAAAATTGACCAAGTAGATTTTGACAATCTTAAGTTCGGATCGGTTTTTACCGATCATATGCTGGTCTGCGATTATAAGAATGGTGTCTGGGAAACACCAAAAATTGTTCCTTACCAACCTATAACATTAGACCCTTCCTCAAAGATTTTTCACTATGGCCAATCTATTTTTGAAGGAATGAAGGCCTATAAGGATGATAAAGGGGATATATTTTTATTTCGTCCATTAGATAACCACAAGCGTTTTAATATTTCGGCAAAACGTATGGCAATTCCTGAAATACCAGAATCATATTTCATGGATGGCTTAACTACTTTATTGGAATTAGATCAAGATTTTATTCCTACCAAAGATGGTTCATCTTTATATATTAGACCTTTTATGTTTGCTTCTGGTAATGGTTTTCATGCCTCCCCTGCCGATGCATATAAATTCATAATTGCATGCGCACCATCTGGATCATATTTCTCAGGTAAAGTAAAAGTTTTGATAGAGCAGACTTATTCTAGGTCCGCTAACGGCGGAGTAGGTTTTGCCAAGGCAGGTGGAAATTACGCTGGTCAATTCTATCCAACCCAATTGGCAGTAGAAAAAGGATATAACCAAGTAATATGGACAGATGATACCGAGCACGAGTATATAGAAGAAGCTGGCGCCATGAATATATTCGTTAGAATTAATGACACCTTGATAACTGCCCCAACTAGCGATCGTATTCTTGATGGTATAACCCGTAAAAGCATTTTAAAAATTGCTGAAAACGAAGGCATACCAACTGAAGTTCGTAAAATATCGGTAACCGAAGTTGTAAATGCAGCTAAAGACGGTAGTCTTAAGGAAATGTTCGGTGCGGGAACAGCAGCGGTTATATCTCCAATTTCCATATTTGGATATAAGGATACGGATTATGAGTTGCCAGAATTGAACAATAGTTATGCAACTAAATTAAAAGGAATCATAACAGATATACAATATAACAAATCTGAAGATAAATTTGGATGGCGGTATAAAGTGAATAAATAAATAGGAAAAAGGGCCTTCCGGCCCTTTTTCCTATTTATCGAGTATTGTGGCTATATCTGGCTTAAAATAATTAGGGCCTTTTAAAACCTTACCATCTTCCCTATAAATTGGCTTACCATTGGCACCCAACTTACTCATATTACTCCTTTGTATCTCATTAAAGACTTCTTCTATTTTATATTGCATTCCATGTTCCAATATGGTCCCACATAGTATATAGAGCATATCGCCTAATGCATCGGCAACCTCAACCAAATCATTATTATTTGCAGCTTCTAAATATTCCTTATTCTCCTCATCCATTAGGTTGAACCTTAACAAATTTTTCGCTTCACCTAAACTAGCTTTCATTTCATGTGAAACTCCTAAACCAAACGACTCGTGAAACTCTTGAACAGCACTTATTTTATTTTTCATTAGTATATAATAGATTTCAATTAGCTTTGTGTAAAAATATAAAATATGTTCAGCACCGGACAAATTGTTTTCGCAGCGTTATTTGCAATATCCTTTGCGTTAATAATCTTTTTTTCTTACAAAAAAGACTTCAAACTTCATGAAAAAAATTACAAAGGAGTTAAGTGGGTAGGAATAATCTTTATAATATTCATTATATTACTCTTTATAATTAAGTATTTACTTAAATAATTCCCAATTTATTACGTACACCACAAAAGTTAAGGGTTTCACAACAAAATCTAAGATTTGCACGTATAATATACCAAATAGCGTAATTTTGCGTTATTCATCTATATAGGGGCAATAATTATGATGACATTCTTAACAATTCTTAGTATTTTAATTGGATTAAATATTGCACTAGTCGTTGCAAGCTTAAACAATGTCAATAAAAAGACGAAAAAACCTACACGCATGGTTAGCTCACCTAAAGCTAACGTCATATATCCAATAGATTTACTTACATCTGGCTATAAAAAAGCAGTTTAGTTTTTTACCTTTATAAGGTATGAAACAATTTTTACTCGTTTTCTTAGGTGGAGGTATAGGTAGTTTATTGCGTTTTCTCATCTCCAGGTTTCTAAACCCTTATTATCCTAATTTTTATCTAGGTACTTTTTTGGTCAATATTATTGGATGTTTGTTAATCGGAATATTTCTAGGACTTTCATTTAAGAACAATTTACTTACCGAAGGTCAATCATTATTACTTATTACCGGTTTTTGTGGTGGCTTTACCACATTCTCTTCCTTTGCCTTTGAGGGGCATATATTATTAAAAGATTCCGGTATATTACATTTTTCGCTTTACACATTAACAAGTATTGTTTTAGGGATATTAGCAGTTTCTCTCGGCATATGGCTCTCTAAAATGTTATAAATACCACTTGTGAATAATATTTATTTACATATTTAACTATCCGCATAGTTTAAGCTTCTTATTTAACAATCTTCCATATTTTTTACACGTTTATTCCATTTTTATCAAATAATAGCATTACCCCTTATGTTATAATGTTCAAATTCATAAAATCTATATAGTTATTTGTCAATACCTTTAATTTTTTAGGGTATAATTTATCATAAGCATAAAAATTACAATGACACCCCCTAAAATTATAGGGTGTTAAATTATTTAACATACATTTGACACATCAAAATAAACAAGACAATGAAAAAAATCGAGGCAATTATCAGAAAGTCAAAATTTGACGATGTCAAAGAGGCATTGCATCAAATTGAAGTTAACTTCTTCAGTTACTGGGATGTAACTGGCGTCGGAAATGAAAAGCAAGGACATGTATATCGTGGTATCTCTTACAGTACTTCGGATATACAAAGAAGATATCTATCTATTGTAGTATCGGATGATTTTTTAGAAAAAACCATAAACACGATACTGGAAACAGCTTATTCTGGAAATGTAGGAGATGGTAAAATTTTCGTTTCCGACATTATTGAGGCTTACCGTATAAGAACCAAAGAAAGCGGATTAGCAGGTATCAACTAAAAAAACAACTAACTAAAACTTTTTAAAATGGACGCAGGATTATTTACAGCAAATAACGTATGGATGATGGTGGCTACCGCATTGGTATTCTTCATGCATACTGGTTTTGCATTTCTAGAAATAGGATTAACAAGACAAAAAAATACAATCAACATATTATTTAAAAACATATTTATCATAACCGGAGGCTTACTTTTATATTATGCCTTTGGATTTAACCTTATGTATCCAGGCTTTGAAGATGGTGATATGGGAATCTTAAAATTCGCTGGCTTTGGTATTGGTGCCCCAGAAGGAGGAATGACACCGGATTACGCAGATGGTGGCTACACCTGGTGGACAGATTTCTTATTTCAAGGCATGTTCGCAGCAACCGCAGCAACCATTGTATCTGGTGCGGTAGCAGAACGTATTAAAATTGGTTCTTTCATGATTTTCACGGTTATCTACGTAGGATTGGTATACCCAATTGTGGGTGCATGGAAATGGGGAGGCGGCTTCTTGGATTCTTGGGGCTTCTACGATTTTGCAGGTTCAACATTAGTACATTCAGTAGGTGGATGGGCGGCTTTAGTTGCCGTTGCTCTTTTAGGTTCTAGAATTGGCAAATTTGGGAAAGATGGCAAACCTAATGCCATACCTGGTCACAGTATACCTATGGCTACTGCCGGGGTATTAATACTTTGGTTAGGATGGTTTGGATTTAACGGTGGTTCTGTACTATCCGCTGATCCGGAATTAACTTCATTAGTATTGGTAACAACAAGTTTAGCTGCTGCGGCTGGTGGATTTGGAGCAATGATCACTTCTACTATTTTATACAAAAACCTTGATCTTACGATGTTCCTTAACGGTATCCTTGGCGGATTGGTTGGTATAACCGCAGGAGCGGATTTGATGTCGCCTAACGAAGCCGTAGTTATTGGCTTCCTTGCAGGTATTATTATTGTACTAGGTGTTGCATTAGTGGATAAATTAAAATTGGATGATCCAGTAGGCGCAATTGCCGTACACTTAATATGTGGTATCTGGGGCACATTAGCTGTTGGACTATTTGGCAGCATGGCAGGTGCTAGTCAATTTATGACCCAATTATATGGTGTATTAATAGTAGGTGGTTTCTGTATCGTTACTTCCGGTATAATTCTAGGTGTGCTAAAAGCTACTTTAGGACTAAGAGTTTCCAAAGAAGAAGAATTAGAAGGCTTGGATATCCACGAACATGGAATGGATGCTTATGCCGACTTTAGAATGAATCAGCACTAATAAACCTCAATCATAGAAAAGAAAAACGGAGTGTTTTGCAGAACACTCCGTTACATAACCTTTTCAAAAACAATTCAAATTCATTTATCTCAAAACAATCCAATTAAAGGATTTAAAATTTAAACTTATGAAAACGATTATAAATACAAAACTCGTAAAAAAATTATTTATAGCAGCATTTGCCCTATTATCCGTATCAACAGTTGTTGCTCAGGAAGAAGAAGCAGAAAGCCCAAAGTTTAGCCTTAGTGGTTCTATTGATGCTTATTACAGAGCCAATCTAAATGCCGGTAATGGAATAGATGCACAAGCACCAGGAAGCTCATTTGCCAACTTGCCAGGATTTGCACTAGGTATGGCGAATGTTGTAGCAGCTTATGAAGGTGAGAAAGTAGGTTTTGTTGCTGATTTAGTTTTTGGACCAAGAGGAACTGATGCTATTTTTGCCTCTCCAATGTATTCTGCCACTGGGGATATAGTTAACCAACTATATGCTTACTGGAATGTGAGTGATGCGGTTACACTTACCTTTGGTAATTTCAATACATTTTTAGGATACGAAGTAATTTCTCCTGTAGCTAACTTTAACTATAGTACGTCTTACTTATTCTCATACGGTCCCTTTTCACACACAGGTTTAAAGGCCGATTTTGCTTTATCTGATGATTTTAGCTTAATGTTAGCAGTGATGAACCCAACAGACTTAACTGAATTTAACCCAGTTGGACAGTATGCTTATGGTGTACAATTAGGATATAGCGGACAGTATGCAAACTTGTTGATAGACAACGGTTCTTATGAAATAGATTTCACAGGTGGCTTTGACCTTTCCGATTCTTTCTTTTTAGGATTGAACGCCGCATACTTTAGTGGTGATGAAAATGATGGTATTGGAAGCTTTGCAGGTGTGGCGGTTTACCCACAATTAGCAACTTCAGAAAACTTTACTATAGGGTTAAGGGGAGAATATTTCTCTGAAACGGATTTCTTTGGTGCAATTGGAGCTACGGATGTTGATGGAGACGCTAGTGTTTTTGCAGTAACTTTAACAGGTAGCGCAACTATTGGCAACCTAATCATTAAGCCTGAACTAAGATTGGACAGTACTTCTGAAGATACTACGTTTGTTAACGGAGACGGTGAAGCAATGAGCAGTCTTTCTTCATTTGTTTTAGCTGCTGTATACTCTTTCTAAACAGAAAATTAATTGGTTGATTTTTATAGTTTCTAAGCAAAAAAGCCTGGTGTTTTCACCGGGCTTTTATTTTTTACTAAAATCCTTTACTCCTGCCAAGACTTGGGTATCCAAATTATTTATGGAAGGCACTAAAGGACAACTATACTTTTTATTATAGGCACAATAAGGATTGTATGCTCTATTAAAGTCTAAAATAATAGTATCACCTTTTGGGATTCTTAAATCCAAATATCTACCTCCCATATATGTCTGCACACCATTTGTATTGTCTGTAAACGGTAAAAAAAGATAGTCTTCATACCCTTCTTTTTGTATTAATTCTGGATTTTGATATACCTCTAATTCATACTCCTTTCCATTAAGCACAAATTTTGCAACTCCATATACTACCTCTGTAGATTTTCTGTTTGTAGTCGTTGGCATTAAAAAAGGCAAAGCTTCTGGAGTTCTAACAAAATTAGCTTTTACTACATAATTGGTATCCGGGCTAAAAAAATCAAGGCTCTCAAAATCCTTTCTATACCTATCCGGTAAAGGTGATTCCTCTGGGTTTTTAAATTCTGAATTCAACTCACTTTGAAAGGACAATATTGCAGCTATTTTATCAGTCTTTACTTGTACTTTTTCCTCTTTAGCTACATCGTGATATTTTTTCTCTTGTTTACAGCCAATACTTAGTAAGAAGATGAAAACAAAACAAGCTTTACAAATTTTCATGGAACAAAATACTTTAGTTTATTTTTCTTTTGGAATCGGGGAATCATTAAAATACTTATCAATAAGCTCATTGAATTCAGGGGTTACACGTAGTAACGCTGAATTTTCCAAAGCATACAACGCGTCTTTATCTTTAAAGCCATTTTTGAGCAGTTCTTCCAAATAGAATAGCGCAGTACCATAATCTTCTACTTTGGAACTGCTGGAAATAATTTTCAAATAACTATGAAAATCTTCTGGGTCTGTAATAGTTTTTACCATATACAAAAATTCCAATGCCGACAAGTCCACTATTTTTTGTTCTTTATTAAAATCAATATTATCATCTATCAAGGCATTGATAAAACTTCGTAGTCTTTTCGCCATTCTTTTTTCAAATGGATTATTGCTCTTAACCAATTTATCCAGCTCGCTCATTTGAAAATTCCACCAACCTAGATTATTGTAATTATAAGTGGCTACATCCTCCTCCAAATAATAATTATAATCATCTTTTGTAAAAGACTCCTTTAAAAAATAACTGTTTTGAATCCTTTTATTGGTTTTGTAAGATTGACTTCTCCTAAGTATTTTCAATGAATTCTTTAAAGAATCTATCCCATAAAAAGACCTATAAACACGCATAGCGTCTGTAAGTATATTTTCAGCCAATAAGGGCTTACCATCTGTAAGTGTCTTGTTTGCAAAGATCAATTCATTTTCATAAGATTCCTGTACTAAATCTTTATCAGTAGAAATAGAACCTTTTTCCATTTGGGAAATAGTTAGTATTCGCATGGCTTTTCTTATTAAATCTTTTTTTGGCCATTCATGGGCGCCTTCAAAAATCAGCAATTGATTGGGAAATTTTAGTTTGTCCAGATATTTTCTTGTGTCCATCATATCTATATAGTTATAATCGGACCTACCCACAATACCTATAAAATAGAATGGTTTTTTGGCATTAAGAATCTCTAAATTGCCTACAGATGCGCCACACGAAATAACACCATTAATTGCATTTATGAAAGTTGGAATAATAGACGCAAACCTTGCACCATTGGAAAAACCCAAAGTATAACTTCTATTTTTTTCAATTTTAAACATAGAATACACTTCATTGAACATCCTATTGGCTATTAAAATATTTTGAGAGATACTTAAAATTTCTTTTAAGTTATTAGAACTTGCCAAAATATATCCTTCAGAATCAGCTGCTTCTTTTAGATATTTTAGGGCTTGTGACCCATTACCGTCCATATCAATAACAAATACAACAGGCCAAGTCTTTTCAATATCAAAACTTTTTGGGAGGTATACAGAAAATGTTTCCATTACTGTAGTATCATTAACTACAATATTATCATTAATGACGCCTTTTAAAAGCTTTATTTGTTGTGAAAAGAGAAAAAATGGAATTATAAAAAATAAAGAAGTGGTAATTTTTTTCATATTAATAATCATATCAAAAATAAAGCCAAAAATTCATTATTAAATTATTAAAATAATTAAGATATATGTTTCGACATTATGTATGTTAACTTTAATTTACCATTTTTATTACCCTATTATTTTATGGATTGGCGCATCTTTTGTTACCTGGGACAAAACAATATTAGTCCTAGTTTCTCCATATTGTATTAATTTATCGATAAATTTTTCCAAATGAAATTGATCTTTTAGAATAACCTCCATCACAATATTCTCGTTACCTGTAATCCTGTAACAATTAATCACCTCATTAAAATTTTCCACCATAGCTAAAAAGGGCTTTAGTTTTCCCATAAATGCCCTTAAAGTAATTATAGCTTTTAACTGATGCCCTGTGCCATAATGGGAAATTTTAGCATGGTAACCTTCTATTATTCCCAAATCCTCCATTTTCTTTACTCTCTCACCAACTGCTGGAGCAGTTAGCCCAACAGATCTGCCAATGTTTGCAAAAGATTCCCTTGCATTACATTGTAACCTATTTAGAATTTTCCAATTAATATCATCTATTTTATGCTTCATAAGTATATTAGTTTAAAAACTTATAATCAAAAGTAAATTTACGAATTTGATATTGATTACAAAGCAAATTCTTCTCATCCTAACGTAATTTTATGATAGAAAAAGATTATTGCTAGAATTCATGTCAAACAAAAATTTAAGACATATACCGGTATACAAAAAAGCACTTGAACTTTGTAACATGAGCAGAGAGATTGTGTCTTTTGTTACTTTTAACAAAGATTTACTACACCTCTATAAATCTAAAAGTCACAGGGATATTATGGCAGATTCCCTATTGACAGACGCTATATTAATACCACAAAAAATTGCCCAAGTAGAATACAGCAAATCCAATTCGGAAAGAATGCAAAATGTTTCCTTCATAAATATTATGATAAGAAATATTAATTCCTATTGTTTGGGATTAGAAAAAGATGGTCTCAAAGAAATTGAGTATTTAGACCTGCTCCGAAACGAAATAAAAAGTTTCAGAAAACACTATAAAAAGTGGAAACTGTCAATTAAATAAGAAAATATAGCTTCCTAGACAACCGTAGTAATTTTATCACATAATCAATCTTTAGCCATTCAACATAATAAGCTATTTTTAATGTTTTAAAATATATAGCATTGAAGATAATAATACTTATAAACTGTCCGGACCAATCAGGTATTGTAAGTTCCGTGACAAATTTTATTCATCAAAAAAAAGGCAATATTGTTTATTTAGATCAACATGTAGACAAGTCTGCCAATATCTTTTTTATGCGCTTGGAAAGCGATTTCATTAAAGAAGATTTTGATATTGATATTTTTAAAACAAGCTTTAGCGCCAACATTTCATCATTATATAACATGGAATGGAGTATACATACTGAAGGTGTGAAGCCAAAAATGGCCATTTTTGTTTCTAAGTACAACCACTGTTTATATGATTTACTAAGTCGTTTTAACTCTGGAGAGCTTGATGTGGATGTTCCTTTTATCTTAAGTAATCATCCAGATTTGGAATATATCGCCAAACAATTTAACATCCCCTATTTTCATGTTCCACTTTCAAAATCCAATAGGCAAGAAGCCGAACTAAAACAATTAGATTTACTTAAACAGTTTAATGTTGATTTTATAGTTTTAGCCCGCTATATGCAAATAGTGAGCGCTAACCTAATTGACAAATTCCCCAATAAAATAATTAACATTCACCATTCTTTTTTACCAGCTTTTGCAGGAGCAAAACCTTACCATGCAGCATTTGCCAGAGGTGTAAAAATTATTGGTACCACTTGCCATTATGTGACCGAAGAGTTGGATGCGGGCCCAATAATAGAACAAGATGTAACTACCGTATCTCATATCCATTCCATCTCAGATTTTATAAGCAAAGGAAGGGATTTGGAAAAAATTGTGCTTTCCAGAGGGGTAAAACTCCATATTATGAGGAAAACTATGGTTTACAACAATAAAACAGTCATTTTCTCGTAACCTCTTTATAAGGTAACAAGAACTTATAATATATTTTCTATGGTAAAAAAAATAAGCTTGATGGTGAGCATATTATTTATGGTCTCTTGCAATGAACTGCAACAAGTAGTAAACCAACTACCGCAAACAACAACCATTGGTAATGAGGAAATTGCAAGTGGCTTAAAAGCAGCTTTGGACAAAGGAATTACCAAACAAGTAAGCAAACTCACACAAACCGATGGATTTTATAAAAATGAGTTGGTTAAAATTTTACTACCTGAAGAATTACAAAAAGTCGATAGGACACTTAGAGATATTGGTCTTAGCAACCTTGCGGATGAAGGGCTAAAAGCTCTTAATAGGGCGGCAGAAGACGCGGTAGCGGAGGCAACACCAATTTTTGTAAACGCCATAAAAGATATGACCTTTAACGATGCTAGAACCATTTTATTGGGCAATGAAAAAGCGGCCACCTCATATTTAATAGACAAAACATCTACAGAACTATATCTAAAGTTCAACCCGGTTATTAAATCATCATTCCAGAAAGTTGGTGCCGATCAGGTATGGAATTCATTAATTAACCGTTATAATACTATACCTCTAACGAAAAAGGTAAATCCTGACCTCACCGATTATGTTACAACAGAAGCGCTAGATGGGGTTTATACTATGATAGCTTTAGAAGAAAAAGAAATAAGGACCAAAGTGTCTTCTAGAACCACAGAGTTATTGCGTAAAGTATTTGCACTACAAGATTAATTAAATATAGCTATCCTTACAATATTTCTGTTTTTATTGCGTTAAAATTTTAAGAATCAGATTATTATCTTAATAAAACTTTGTAGGACAATAATCTTTTTTCAAATTTTTTGAGTTAGTATTTTTTGAGTTAGTTAGTTAGTTAAAAACCGGTGGGAGCACCGGTTTTTCTTTTTATAAGTTCATTTTTGAGTACTTTTTAATATAATATATCGCACAATATCATATACACAAAGCTATACCGTAGTATCTAAACACAAGCAGTTTAGTTGATGGAGCCTTACGACTTAAGACTATTAGCCCTGAGCATCCTTAAATAAAGAACTTCTGTTTTATTTTTAGAGTGGTTATTTGAATTAGCTGTCAATATGCCTCAGGCCTGTTTTTTTACTATAAATAATTAAGCACTAAAACCAACCTCTTGTTTTAAGACTATTTTATCCGAGCCAACAGAATTTTCTTTTTTAAAATTTTCCATACCAGTTAAATAACCAATCACCATTCTATTAAATAGTTTTGGTTCCTCTACATTTACAACATGCCCACAATTTTTAATTATAAAAAGATTGGTGTCCTTTTGATTGGCTGCCAATTTTTTAATGGTGGGCAAAAACAAATAATCTTCCTCACCCATAACATACAATGTTGGAATATTAATATCAACAGATCTAAATAAGCGCAGTAAAGGGTTAATTTCAGAAGTTAATTTAAACCATCTCAAAAACTCTTGCTGATATAGCTTTTTTGCCTCACGAACAAACAAGCTTCTAGATTCCTTGTGATTTTTATTTGGCATAATGACAAAGGCAAAAAATTTGTACAACCACAAATAGGGGACTATGGATTTAAAAACATTCCCAAGTTTCATTAAAACCTGAGACCGAAAATCCAATTTCATAATGGCTCCTCCCATTATAAGGCTCTCTACTCTTTCTGGGTATTTTTCCGCAAGATTTCTTATTAATATGGTGCCTAAGGAAATTCCTATAAAATGTGATTTCTGAATTTTTTCAAAATCGATTACTTCTAGTATATCATTTGTAATAGAATCAAATGTATAACTTTCATCAAGTGTATTAGATAACTTTGGCTTTGACTCACCATGGCCTCTTAAATCCAATAATAGAATATTATAAAACTTTTTGAACTCCCTTATTTGCTTAAACCATATAGACGAGCTCCCTCCTGCCCCATGCACAAAGGTAACCCAGGTTTGGGAAGTATGATGCTCGTATTTTGTATAGTTCAGCAAGGTGTTTTTCTACTTTTTAATTTAGGACAACTATACAATGTATATAAACTTTTCCAATTGTTATTCATTTCTAAGGTAAATCTGAAAATTCACATTTATTTCCATGATATTCACAGTACTTTTGTTAAAAAAAAGACAAATTACCTAAAAATTAGTTCTAGAACCATTTGAACAACGTCCAAAAATCAGTTTGGACCGTATATTTGTTAGAACAAAAAAGTATTATGGAAAAGCAGTATTGTAAAGTAGGAACAGTAACCCCAATAGCAGCAAAAGCAGATGCTATTACCATGTTAGAATATCAATATCAGAATTTTTTGAATAAGGCAACTAACATGCAATATTCTAATACAAATTTGGGTGAGTTTTTTGAGCAAAAAGCAGTTAAAATCAAAAAAGCTTTAGAACAATTAGTTTAAGTTGTTTTTATATCTTTTAAGTTCTTCATGCATTTGTATTTGAAGTTCTTCCGCCTTTTTCTTAGCTACATCGGCATAGTCCTCACCATGAGAAGCGTAAATTATACCTCTGGAAGAATTTACCAATAAGCCAACCTGCTTATTCATGCCATAGGTACAAACATCCTTAAGACTGCCTCCTTGTGCCCCTACTCCAGGCACCAATAAGAAACTGTCCGGTACTAATTCCCTAATATCTTTTAAAAATTCCGCCTTCGTGGCTCCCACGACATACATTAAGTTCCCTGAACCCTTATATTGTTGAGAGGTTTTAAGCACATGTTTATATAACTCAATTCCGTCAAAACTTTTGGTTTGAAAATCGTAAGCTCCTTCATTAGAGGTCAACGCTAATAAAATAGTATGCTTGTTTTCAAAAGCAAGGAATGGTTCTACAGAATCTTTACCCATATAGGGTGCTATAGTGACCGAGTCAAAACTTAAATCTTCAAAGAATGCTTTGGCATATCTGGTTGATGTATTTCCTATATCACCACGTTTGGCATCTGCAATGGTAAAAACCTCTGGGTAATTTATATTTATATATTCTATGGTTTTCTGCAAGGCCTGCCAACCCTTTACTCCATAAGCTTCATAAAATGCTATGTTGGGTTTGTAGGCCACACAAAAGGTGTGCGTTGCATCAATTACAGCTTTGTTAAATTCAAAAATTGGGTCTTCCAATCCCAATAAATGTGTTGGGATTTTATCTAAATCAGTATCTAATCCTACACATAAAAAGGATTGTTTCTTATGAATTTGATTTACTAAATCTTGGGTAGTCATATATAAATAAATGATAAGAAGTAATTTACAACCGTGGTCTTCGTCAATTTAAGAATAGAGGTTCATTGTAATTAACAATGGTAACTTTATTATAAACTTAGAATATTTCAGAGGCTTCTTTAAGTTTTTCTGTATTTTCCACCAGTCTTAATTCATCAATTATTCTTTGGATATCACCATCAATAATATTTGATAAATCATATAAGGTTAAACCAATTCTATGATCCGTCACTCTACCTTGTGGGTAGTTATAGGTTCTAATTTTAGCCGAACGGTCGCCACTACTAACTTGGGAATTTCTCTTTGCCGCATCTTCTTCCTGCTTTTTGGCCAATTCTAAATCATACAATCTAGAACGCAAAACTCTAAACGCCTTGTCCTTATTTTTATGTTGTGATTTCTGGTCTTGGCATTGAGCCACCAAACCTGTTGGAATGTGGGTTAATCTTACCGCTGAGTATGTGGTGTTCACAGACTGACCACCCGGACCTGATGAACAAAAAAAGTCAATTCGCACATCTTTTGGATCTATTTGTACATCAAAATCCTCCGCTTCAGGCAAAACCATAACCGTTGCAGCACTTGTATGAACCCTTCCCTGAGTCTCCGTTTGTGGTACCCGTTGCACCCTATGTACACCAGCTTCGAACTTTAAAGTACCATATACATCTACCCCACTAACTTCAAATTGAATTTCTTTATAACCCCCACTAGTACCTTCGCTTAAATCTATAACATTGGTTTTCCAACCTTTGCTTTCGCAATATTTAGTGTACATTCTAAAGAGGTCACCAGCAAAAATACTTGCTTCATCACCCCCGGTACCAGCACGTATTTCTACAACCACATCCTTGGCATCCTCAGGATCTTTGGGAATCAACATAAACTTTATCTCTTCCTCTAATGCAGGTAGTTTTGCTTTTGCTTCTTCTAACTGCATTTTAGCCATCTCCATCATTTCCTCGTCACTACCATCGGCAATAATTTCCTCAGCTTCCGAAATATTGTTGGTATATTCCAAATATTCATCGCGCTTAGCAACTAAAGCCTTTAAGTCGCTATATTCCTTTGTTAATTGAACATATCGTTTTTGGTCCGATATAATATCTGGTTGAATAATCAGGTCTGAAACCTCATCAAAACGTTGTTTTACAATGTTTAACTTGTCTATCATTTGCTTACTTCACTTGTCTTGCGAATTTACGATAATTTTAATCATTAGAAATAGGGAAGTAATGGTATCAAAATACAAAAAGGAAGATCTATTCTCATGGATTTCCCATAAAAAACCTAGGTAATTAATCTAGAATTATACCACTGGTTTTATAAAGCATATCATTTTCCCTAACAATTGCCTCTGTATCACCAAGTTGATTAATTAGCGAAAGCCCTGCATCTTTACCCATTACCAATATTGCCGTAGCCAATGCATCGCAAAGTTCTGCACTTTTGGCAAAAACGGTTACTTGTACCTCACCATTGGTCGGCATACCGGAAATTGGATTTATAATATTTGTATGTTTCTTACCATTTAATAAAATATATTTTTCAGAGATTCCTGCCAAAGCAACAGAAGATTCTAAAATAGGCAACCATGATACTACCCTTTTATCATTAGATGGATTTGCAATACCGATTAACCATTTTTCACCTGATGCTTTGGTTCCCCAAGTAGTAATATCACCAGAGGCATTGATTACACCAGCAACTACTCTCTTTGACACCAATAACTCTTTTGCCTTGTCCGCAGCATATCCTTTACCTATACCTCCAAAAGAAATTTTCATTCCAGGGTACTTCAAAAATACAGTCTTATCAGAATTATTTAAGATAATGTGTTGATGTCCGACTTTAAGAAGATTCCTTTTAATTTCTTGTTTGTTTGGCACTATTGTCATTGAACCGTTAAATCTCCAAACAGTATCCAATGCAGCATAGGTGATATCAAAAGCACCATTGGTGATTTCAGAAATTTGCTTGGACCGCTCTATAAGTTTAAAGAGTTCCAAACTAACTTTTACGGGTTTTATACCGGCGTTCCTATTTATTAACGATGTTTCTGATTCAGCATCCCATGAAGAAATTAATTTTTCTATTCTTTTGATTTCTCCAATTGCTTCTTGGATGTAAATATGTGCCAATTCTTCATCTATAGAAACCACAGTAAATTCAAATGTGGACCCCATTAATGATAACGATTTTTTCACTGTTACATATTTTTTTTCCTGCCCATAGATCATCAGCATAAAAAAACAAAATAACAAAGAAAAGTATATCCTCATCCCAATTTAGATTAGGATTATTTGATTAAAGCGAACTAAATGCACACTTAAATAACCAGCAACATTTAGATATGACAATAATGTTAAAAGGTAATGATTGGGGGGCTTTATTTTCAAGATTTTAGATTCTAAGATTTACCCTGTTATTCAAAAACACGTAAGATATTACCGTCAAGTTCAGTATTAAAAATTTTCAAGGGCTTGGCTACACTATTGGGTATTGTGTTCAAGGGAGAACCATCTTGTGCAAATTTAGAACCATGTACATTACAATGAAAAAAACCACCATCTTGATCAATAAACCTAACCTCGTCATAACTTTGATGGCTACATACTTGACTAGCGGCAACAAAATTACCTTCCAGATTTCTTACAACAACCACCAAATTTTTTAAAATATAACCTCCGTTATTGGCAAGTTTGGCCCCTTCTTCGGAATTTAAATCTACCGTAAAATCTATACCTGTGGGGACTTCAACCACATTACCATCTTCACTGTTGTCTTTAGAACAGCTGCCCAAACATGGAAAAGTTATGGCAAAAGCTGCGCCCGCACCTAGGCTTCTAAGAAATTCCTTTCTTTTCATAACTACGTCTTTATAATAAATAACGCTTTAAAATGACGAATCGTATGCTCTAGTAAACGAAGGTTCCGTACTCGCTTTCTATGGTTAGTTTTTTAACGGGTGATGCTTCTACCCTACCGATAATTTTAGCATCCACATTAAAACTTTTAGAAATATCGATTATGTCCTGTGCAACGTTTTGATTGATATAAATTTCCAATCTATGGCCACAATTGAAGACTTGATACATCTCTTTCCAATCAGTTTTAGATTGCTCTTGTATCAATTTAAAAAGAGGAGGAATATCAAAAAGATTATCCTTCACGATATGAAGGTTATCTACGAAATGAAGAATTTTGGTCTGTGCCCCACCACTACAATGAACCATGCCATGAATATGGTCACTATTATACTTTGATAAAATCTGTTTTACTATAGGTGCATACGTTCTTGTTGGGGATAGTACCAGTTTACCAGCATCTAAAGGAGCATCGGGAACGTTATCGGTAAGTTTAGTATTACCTGAATAAACCAGCTCTGACGGGACTTCTGGGTCAAAGCTTTCAGGATATTTTTTCGCCAAATATTTTCCAAAAACATCATGTCTGGCAGAGGTAAGTCCGTTACTTCCCATACCACCGTTATATTCATTTTCATAGGTAGCCTGGCCAAAAGACTCAAGTCCTACAATTACATCGCCCGCTTTAATATTGGCATTATCAATAACTTCATCCCTCTTTAATCTTGCAGTAACGGTGGAATCTACAATAATAGTACGTACCAAATCACCAACATCTGCAGTCTCGCCACCCGTAGATTTAATTGAAATATCGTGCTTTGCTAAATCTGATATTAATTCTTCCGTTCCATTGATGATTGCTGAAAGAACTTCTGCTGGAATTTTATTTTTATTTCGACCTATGGTTGAGGACAACATAATATTGTCGGTTGCCCCTACACAAATAAGATCATCAATATTCATTACCAGGGCATCCTGTGCTATGCCTTTCCAAACAGACAAATCTCCGGTCTCTTTCCAATACATGTAAGCCAAAGAAGACTTCGTACCAGCGCCATCCGCATGCATGACCAAACAATATCTATCATCTCCGGTCAAATAATCAGGTACAATTTTGCAAAAAGCTTTTGGAAAAAGACCTTTATCTATATTCTTTATGGCATTGTGGACATCTTCCTTAGAGGCAGAAACCCCTCTTTGATTGTATCTTTCACTATTAGATGAGGACATAATATTTGTTTGCGGCAAAAATAGTTGAATTGATTAATATTTCAAGCCACTATGCCATACTTGATCATGATTTTATTTTATAAATAGCAACTCCCTATATTTTGTTAAAGGCCATAATTGATCATCTATTAGATTTTCCAAAGCATCTGCATGTCCTCTTATAGAAGAAAAATA
>CBFIGW010000010.1:0-42129 GCA_965662155.1 Maribacter sp.
TAAAAAGAAATAAAGATGTTAGTCTATTTACTAAAATCAGGAGCCTGTTTGGCCATCTTACTATTGTTTTATAAAGTGGTATTGGAAAGGGAAAGTATGCACCACTTTAAACGATTTTATCTTTTGGCAGCCTTAGTTATATCCTTAGGTATACCCACAATTGTATTTACGGAATATGTGGAAATAGTTCCTAATACATTATCTGAAAAAGCTCAAATAACGAATCCTATTGTTGAAGCCACAATTCTACAACCTGTAACAAAAGAGAGTCCAGTTAATTGGGAAATGGTTCTATGGTTTGTTTATGGCTTAGGTGTTTTAGGGTTCGGTTTCCGATTTGTAAAACATCTTGCTCAAATTTGGTTTCGCATACGTAAAAACCCAAAACTTAAGAATAATTTTATTACGAGGGTATTATTGGCTCAACAGCTTCCTCCTCATACTTTTTTTAGCTATATCTTTTTAAACAAGAAACAGTTTGAGACCCAAAATATTCCACCAGAAGTATTGCTACACGAGGAAACCCATGCAAAACAAAAACATAGTATAGATATATTATTGATTGAACTGACACAGGTTTTTCTTTGGTTCAACCCGTTAATCTATGTATTGAAATCCTCTATAAAATTGAATCACGAATTTTTGGCCGATAGTGCCGTCGTCAATAAAAACAATAATCATTATCAGTATCAGAACACCATATTATCGTATTTATCAAACGATAATTTTCAAAAACATCAGTCAACCGGCATAGCAAATGCCATTAATTATTCATCAATCAAAAAACGTTTTACAGTCATGAAAACAAACACATCAAAAAAATCTATCGTAGTGAGGAGCATGCTCCTGTTGCCACTTTTTACCTTATTATTATTTGGGTTTACAGAGACACGCCAAATAGAAAAGGGAAACTATTATGACCAAATAATTACACTGCTCAAATGAGAAGTGCAAAGTTCAATTTCAATGAAATCCCTAATGAGTTAAACTACAACTATCTACAAACTTTTAATGTAACGAAAACCAAAGTTGAAATTTTTGCCACAGAACCTATCTATTTAAACAGTATAAACGAATTATCCAAAGAAATTAGAAAAACTGGTATACGGCAAATTGAAGTTACTGCCAACGAAGTTATCATGGATAAAAACCAATACGAGGACGATATTTCAATTACAAAAGAAACAATACTTCTCAATGCTAAAACCTTAACCATAGTAGGCAATGGTTCAACGATAAGTGTAACCCCATCAGATATAGCTAGATATAATTCTTTGGCTAAAAAATACAATGCCATTCCTATTGAAAAAAGAACAATTCCTCAAGAAGATTTAAAAGTGTTGGAACGTATTTATAAAAAAATGAATGATACACAAAAAGAAACCGCACTACCATTTCCAGAGTGCATACCCAAGAAAAGAGAAATACGCCAGAATACAGTAAAACTAATAACAATCAATATCAATAAAAAGGGGCAAATTTTGTTTCAAAATAAAATGGTCGCTTTAAAAGGTTTAAAAAAGGAACTTTCTAAAATTAATGAGCATCTATCTTTTGATGAACGAAAAAAAGTAATTAGATCAATAATTAAAGTGGATACTAAAACACCAAAAGATGTGATTCAGAAAGCGAATGAAATTCTTACGGAATATGGTGTTGCAACTATTGATATTGTGGGTCCTAAGAATTTCGTGAAATCCAGTCAGCAAAAAAGTGCGACCCGTGAAGAAATGAAAACATACAATGGTTTGGCCAAAAAGTACAATGAAATGGATCGTAACCATATGCAAATTAAAATGCAAGATGTACTGCGATTAAAAAACATTTACGCCAAGATGTCAACCAAGCAACGTGAAGACGCTGAACCTTTTCCAGATTTTCCAGAACCGCCACCACTACCTGCCGCTCCAAAAGCACCTGAAGCACCAAATGAAAGGGAAGTAGCCGCTGTTAAAATAAAAGAAATCATAGAAGAGCAAGATCCATATGATGTTGTTAGTGGAAATATGAGAACAAAACAGCCAATTATGGCAGAACCGCCTTTACCTCCAACTTACATAAAAGACAATAGACTTGATAATCCTCCTAAACCACCCACCCCACCAAATCCGTTAGACCATGTAATTAAAATGGCAAAAAAAGGAGCAACCTTTATGTATAAAGGGAAGGAAATATCATCGGACAAAGCCATAGACTTAATTAAGAACAATAAAGAGCTAAGTATTAGCACCAAGCAATCCAACAACGGCACACCCGTAGTTAAAATTTCTAAATACCTCTAAATAGAATTTTTCTTCCCATTTTATAAAAGCCTTCAATTTGAAGGCTTTTTGTGTAACAATTCTCTATAAACCACGTTCTAACAGGTAAGCCCATTTTTAGTAATGGCCTACCCTGAGTCTAGTCGAAGGGGTCAATCAAAAAACAAATCAATATGTTACAAGACTTTTTTATCCTGTGTTCCGGGGCCGATTCCGAAATTTTAAAAACCTGTTCCAAAGGCGAGCAGAACAAATATGCGGGTATAGGTGCTACCGTTTTCTTTACTGCCGTAATGGCCTTTATAGCTAGTAGTTATGCATTATATACTGTTTTCGACAGTGTTTATGCCGCTGTATTTTTTGGCCTTATATGGGGCTTATTAATTTTTAACTTGGACCGTTTTATTGTTTCTACCATTAAAAAGCGAAACAATTTTGGTCAAGAGTTTTTACAGGCAACGCCAAGAATTATTTTGGCTATTATCATAGCAGTAGTTATTTCCAAACCATTGGAGATGAAAATCTTTGAAAAGGAAATTAATCAGGTCCTCCTGGAACAAAAAAATGAGCTTACACTGGCCAATAAAGAACAATTAGCCTTACAGTATACTCCACAAAAAGAAAAACTAAACCAGGATATTGCTTCCTTAAAATCTGAAGTGATTACAAAAGAGGCTGAGACCAATGCTCTTTATGATACTTACATTGCCGAGGCCGAAGGAACCGCCGGAACCAAACTTTTGGGCAAAGGCCCAGTTTATAAAGAGAAACGCGACAAGCACGATGCCGCCTTGGCAGAATTACAAGAATTGAAATCAGCAAATAACGAAAAAATAGCAACTATAGAAGAAAAGATTGCCAC
Source organism: Maribacter sp. (assembly GCA_965662155.1). Taxonomy (GTDB): domain Bacteria; phylum Bacteroidota; class Bacteroidia; order Flavobacteriales; family Flavobacteriaceae; genus Maribacter. The sequence continues at coordinate 3,124 of CBFIGW010000010.1, forward strand.
GTTGGACACGGAGTATGCAGCCGTGGTAAAAAACTCACAACCCATAATCGATGGATTTGACGGACTAATGGCCAGGATTACAGCTTTGGGAGAATTACCTTGGTTTCCATCGTTCTTTATCTTTCTATTGTTTCTTGCCATAGAAACTTCCCCTATAATTGCAAAACTATTGGCGCCGAAAGGAGCCTATGATATTAAGTTGGAAGAGGAAGAAAGTATTTTAGCTTCTTGGGTAGATCAAAAATTAGCACAGCGACAACTTATTGTTAACACTGATGGAGACATCAACCAAAAAATATATGAAGATCTTAAAGGTGAAGAAGAGCTATATGGCTACAAAAAGAAAAAAGCAGCAGAGTTATTGCGTTTACAAGCGGACACCTTTCATGATATTCAGGTAAAAGGGCTCGAATAAAAAAGCCGATATATAATATATCGGCCTCTTTAGGTATCGGGGGAACTATATACCTATTGAATTGAGTTAGTAATCTCGCGATTAAAATGTTGTTACGCTGCATAAGGTGATTTCGTTATCGCCTATATTAAAATCACAAATTTCGTATACGGATGTTGTTTCATTAGATTCCCAATATCCTACAAATTCCTTTTTTCCAAATCTTTTCATGCTATTTTGCTATTATTGAATTACAAGTCAAAAATACATTAGCTTCATCAACTTTAAAATGTCACTTGGCTAAAGGAATGGATTTGAATAGACGAACGGCAATTATGTATCGATAGAACCATATATCCATTTCCAACCTTAGTTAAATATCACAGGAAATTACGCTTTGATGATGTTCATCTTTTTAAGAAGAAAGGATGCATTCATATTTTGACAAATACCTTTTTTAAAAGTATAATCAAAAAAAAGTTCATTATCTATAATCTCCGCATCAAAGTAATAATTCTTAACCTGAGGCAGTGATTTAGAAACTTCACAAAGGCTTAAATCATGGGTGGCGATGATACCTGTAGATTTTGAGGCGACCAAGCGTTCCACAAACTTACGGGACCCAATTGCCTTATCACTGCTGTTTGTCCCCTTTAGTATCTCATCCAAAACTATGAAATAGTTGTCCTTCTCTATCTCATCCACTATAAACCTAAGGCGTTTTAACTCCGAGAAAAAATAAGACTCATCGTCTGTTAACGAATCTGTGGTACGCATACTCGTAATCAGCTTAATTGGGCTATACGTCATTTTACTTGCACAAACCGGCAAACCCAAATTAGACATTAGAATTTGAAGCGAAACAGTACGGAGAAATGTGCTTTTACCTGCCATATTAGCCCCGGTGATAATAAAGAAATCCTGTTTTCCAATTTCAAAATCATTGGTTACGCTCTTTTTAGGGTCTAACAAAGGATGACCAGCCTCTTTAGCTTTAATAACAACATCCGAATCTAATATTTTTGGAAAACTATAGGTAGGATGGTTAAAAGCAAAGTTGCCAAGACTAGCATAGGAATCAAAAAAGGCAATAACATCAAACCACTGCTCAACGGCACTACCGTGAACAGCTATCCACTGTTCTATCTTATAACAAGCGGATAACCCACTAAGGAAAAATCCATTCCCAAAAATTAGATAGATGATATTGTTGTTACGATCTAAATTGCCTAATAATTTTGAAAAATCCTTAAGCACTTCCGAGGTTTTTTTACCATCACTTTTTATCAACTCCTTTTTGCTATTTAACATGGTAGCGCTAAATTCTTTTTCCTCTATTAATTTTATTAGCTGATAGTATTGTTGAAAAGTAGATTGAAGCTTGGATGCCCCGGTACTTAGTTTGGTAACCTTTTTTGTAAATATGCCTGTGGCCAAAAGTCCGAGTCCCGCCCAATATAATAAAACGGATTCCTTAATTACATCCATAAAAAACAAGACAAATACACCAATAGAAAGCATCGTAAATACCACTGGTATAAACTTCATTGCCTTAGGAATAAACGGTTTATAATTTTGCAGCCATTTGTTAATTTTAGGAATAGGTGTTTCCGTGTTGGACAAAGTTGCCGTTGCGGAAAAATCTTGTCGCCAGTCGGTAATTTTTGACAACTCCTTTATGGCCTCTTGTTTTTGTGGAATTACGGCAATATCATTCCCTTTTAGTATAGCTGACAGTGTAATACTACCCTGCTCCAAAGAGGTCCTATTCATATATTGATAAAAAGACCCCTTCCCAAAAAGATCAATATCTTGACTATAATAATGAATGGAGTCTTTAAATATAGAACCGTCCGGTAAATGATGAAAATCCCTTTTAAGGACTGCGATTTCTGTATTATTAATAGCTATTAAAGTTTTGAGTTTGTTCCTCTTATATTGAAGGTCTGTATGCCTGGAAACCAAAAAGACGAACAATAGTATGGTAACTAATAGAACACCCAAAAGAACTTTGGTATTACCGTAAAAGAAATACACACCAACTACGGCCAAACAAAAAACAACCAAGCGCGCCATACTAGAGGCATATAACTGCTTTTTTACTTTAGAAAGCTCTTGTTTAAATTCTGTGATTCTGGAATTATAAAAAGACAAAAGGTCCTGCATATGGAATTATAGCTTAATTAGCCGTTAAAGATACATACAATGACTTAGCTTTTATAGGTAACGTTTAACATTGCTATTTGGCCTAAGTGATAAAGATCATGTTGGGCAATACTAGGTAAAATAGACCCAAAATCGTAGTCCTTTCCCGGTACTTTCTTTAAGAGGATTTGGTCGTCATAAGTTGCTAAAATATTCAGCAATTGCTATTGTGAATTCACTATTTCCTTTAGTAGCTGCAACCATTCTTCTTCATTATGAACACTTAGCTTTGTCCAATCATTTGCTTCATCAATAATGATATCATATGTTTCGTTACCCTGTAATTTTTTAATCACAAAAACCCGCCAATTGACCATATGTTTCAACAGAACGGCAATGGATTTATCGGTGTACTTTGTATCATTGACAATACGCCAATCAATATCATTTAAAATTTTCAGTACCGCATTGCCATACCAAGGCTTACCATTAAAAACAGTTGATAGTTCCTCAATGATATAATTTAGTTTATGCCTCATGATCAGTCTAATGCATCAAACGTGGTCCTTAACTTTTTAGGGAATTTAGCTACTACCAAATCATAAGAATGATCAATGAGCTCAAGTATTAATCTAGGTGGTAAATTTTCAATAAAAAGCGTATTCCAATGCGCTTTGCTCATATGATACCCCGGAATTATAAAACCATCGAATTCTTCACGTAATGAAATAGAACGTTCCGGGTCACATTTAAGATTCACTTGTGAAGGAGTTCGTTCTAGGCCAGAAAGGGCAAACATTTTACCCATTACCTTAAAGACCAAGGTTTTTTCATCAAAAGGAAAATCTTCCGTCACCCCCTTTTTAGATAAACAATAGTCGCGAAACTCCTCAATATTCATTTGTTATTTTAAATACCCTGTGAATCATAGACAATTACCTTTGTCCATAAGTGCTCTGATTCCGCTATAAAAAGTTTGTGTGGAGCTTCATCTTGGTATTCCTTCTGGGCTTCCGCAGATTCAAAAGTAACAATAAGAGAATACGTAAACGAGCCGTCAACTACATCCCTACTAGCCCTTGGTGGCTTACCAATAAATTTTGTTTTTGCAAATTCTGAGTTATCCAAAAACTTCTGAAGTGAAGTTTCAAAAGCCTTACAGTCTTCCTTACTGTCCGGGTTTTCTAACCAAAAGTATACGGTATGGGCAAAATTAGAATCAAATTCGTTCATATGTTCATTAGTTTGGGCAAAGCCGGTTGTTGTAAATGCTAAAAATAATAAAGTCGTAATCGTTTTCATAATGTATTCCAAGTTTAAGTAGTGCGGCTAATTACTGCACTTTATGTCAATTCTCTTTTTCTATTTGTTCTATTTGTTTGGCAGAAATTTTTAAAGCCGAATAATCTAATTTCCACCCTATGGTAGCCACAATTTTTTCTATCAGAAGAACAGTTTGTAGCGCTTCTTTACGAGCTGTATCCATTAATCCGCTTTCTGGTATTTTTTCCAGTATATGTTTTTTGGCCTCTTGGTTTAGGCTTGTTAAATCATTTGGTGTAAACGTATTAAAAAATCCATTTTTAATATCATAAAACTCCAGTTCTGGTTCAATGGACAGAACCTCTGGCTGGGGAAAATTAGTAAGTATTATTTTCTTCTTACCATCATCGGCGTGCATCAAAATTTTATTTAGGTCATACCCAATCTGTGCTTTGGCCTTAATAACAATTAGCGCCTTTTTCTTGCTGACGACCAAGCTCATAAACCGCTCCTTGGTATTCTCATATTTGTAAATTTCGGCAAAATCACCTTCAACCGAAATCAATTTACAAACACTTTTTATTTTTTCTAAAAGCACGGTGGACTGGTGGGATGTAAGCTCCTTCTTTTTCTTTTTTCCAAAAAGAGAAAAAAGCCAGTACATGGTTATCCCACCTAAAATTAGACCTAAAAATACATCTAAAACGTTATCCATTCTTTTTACCTATTTCACCCAAATGCGTGTATTTAAACCCTTTATCGTATTTAAGTCCATACCCAAATATTCTGTCCATAGACGCATGCGAAAATACAATAACCCCAATTAACTGAACAACAGGCACGGAAAGATACATTCCCAAAAAGTAAAGCAATATAGCAATTCCCTTATGATGAAATATATTATATACGGTCGCTCCTATTTTAGAATTTACCAAATATCCCAACATTCCAATATCCGGGGTAAGTAGTAGAACAGGAAATAACCACCAGGAATATCCCAATAGTCCAAACATAAAAATGCCCAAAACAAACATGGCCAACTCTTCTAACTTTAGTATTGTTTTCATTTCTGTATGATTTTATAAAGCACAGGTCTACTGGGGCTGGCATCATTTTCAAACGGAGCGACTTGTAGATTAAGAAAGTAATCACCGTCTATTACATGATTGGGAACAAAAATAAACTCGGTTATGGTAGCATCATACCTAATATCCCCATCAAAATTCCAAAATGCCTTATGTGCCAATAACTTTCCATCATCTTTTTCTTTATCCACAGAGGGCAAGTCTATCAAAAGGTGTTTTACACCAAGTTCTACTAAGTACTCCATTGCTTCTTCCAACAAATAAGGTGGGTTGGTATGTGCATATTGTCTAGATAGTTTTGCACTTGTGTTTGGTAATGTTCTTATAACCAAGGCTTTTATATTCTGATTTTTAATAGCGTTTTGAAGCTGCTTTTTGGTAATTACAAAATCATTTTTCAATTTACCGGGCGCAATAGTAATCACCTCTGACAAAAAGAAAAAACTATTCAGAATTTTATTGATAGCATAGAACGCTTTGGTAATATGGCCCACACATTCCGTATGCGTTCCATGTGCATGTGGATTAAAGGATATATCATTAAAATTGGTTGAAGCACCTTCTGCCACACTACCAACAAAACCATCGTATTCATGTGGTTTTATTTCTGGATGGCTTACGTACCAGGCATTCACATTGGATGGCCCTCCATGAATTGGTATGGAAATATCCAAAGGCTTTGACAAATCTATTTGATATATATTCTTTTTATGGTGGATGGTGGTTTTCACAGTTCTATTTTCTAAGACAAATTAATCATAAATAAATCCGCTGCAATTCCATCTGCCAAAAATTTACCTTTTTGGGTTGTCAAAAGGGTTTCTCCATCCAAATACAAAAGCTGTTCTTTTAAATATTTATCCGCTTGCATCAATATATATTCCTTGTAGTTTTTACCGAATTCCGTCCCTATTTTATCAACCGAAACCCCCCAAATGGTCCTTAATCCGGTCATTATATATTCATTATACTTATCCGTTGTAGAAAGTATCTCAACCTCCATTGGCAATTCCCCGACTTTAATAGCTTTAATATATTTTGGATTATTATTGATGTTCCAACCACGACGACTACCGTCAAAGGAATGGGCAGACGGACCAATGCCCATATATTTTTTTTGTTGCCAGTAAGCGGAATTATTCTTTGAAAAATATCCTGGTTTTCCAAAATTTGATATCTCATAACAAGAATACCCTGCTGTAGTTAAGGTTTCATTCAAAATATTAAAATGCTCCTGTGCTACTTCATCCGTTACCGGGGCAACCAAACCTTTTTCTACAAAATTGGCCAATGCCGTTTTTGGCTCTATTGTTAATGCATAACTAGATATGTGAGGTATACCAAAGGAAATGGCCTTATGTATATTTGAAAGCCATCTTTCATTACTCATATTGGGCATGCCGTAAATGAGGTCTATTGAAATGTTTTCAAAATGAGAAGTTGCTATTAGTATACATTTTTCAGCTTCTTGTGCATTATGGGCCCTGTTCATCAATTGTAAATCCTCTTCATAAAAAGACTGGACACCTACACTTAATCGGTTTATAGTACTTGCAGCCAGCTCTATAATCTTTTCTTCTGATAAATCATCCGGGTTAGCTTCTAAGGTAATTTCTGGACGTTCAATAACTGCATAATTTGCATTTATGGTTGAAATAATTTGCTCAATTTCTACCGTACTTAAAACGGAAGGTGTACCGCCACCAAAATAAATGGTCTCTACCGTTCCCTTTGCAAACTCATTTTTACGTAGTTCAAGCTCCGTACACAAGGCAACAATCATGGCTTCCTTTTTTCCCATGGTGGTAGAAAAATGAAAATCACAATAGTGACATGCTTGTTTGCAAAATGGAATATGAATGTAGATTCCGGACATAGTTTCAGTTTCCAGTTAACAGTTTCAGTTAGCAGCTTTGATTTGCAGGTTATCCCGACCCAAATTTCGATGGATTATTAATCATATAATTTAAAAGCTTACCAACTTCCTCACTTTCCTTAATAAATTCATCAAAATGAACTTTTTGAATGTAATTGCACTCCATTGCAAATTCTAGCCAAGTTTGAGTTTCAGAATTTTCCGCATCACTATCAGTCAATTTACTGATAAAATTCTTCGGATATCTTCTTTTACGATATACTTCTGCAATATTAGCGCTCACGCTTCTAGAAGAACGCCTTATCTGGTCTGTTAAGGAATACTTCTCTTCAGAAGGGAACGATTTTGAGATGTCAAAGATTTTCATCGCTAAAGCAAAAGACTTTTTATAGGCTAATAAATCTTGAAATTGCATTTATTATTATTTTAGAATCCTCATTACTGATTACCGGAATCTGAAACTGTTTACTTCTTAACTCTTTTCTCATTCTGTTTTACAAAAGCGCTCCAACCTGTATAGCTCTTGCCAACCTCAACTCTACCTTCATTGTAAAAATGACAAACAGCAGCTGCCAAGCCGTCTGTGCTATCCAAATTTTTAGGTAAGGTTTTTAGTCCAAGTACACTCTGTAACATTTTAGCCACTTGTTCTTTACTGGCATTACCGTTACCGGTAATAGCCATTTTTATTTTCTTGGGAAGGTATTCCGTAATTGGTATTTGCCTTGAGAGTCCCGCAGCCATGGCTACTCCTTGTGCGCGGCCTAGTTTAAGCATGGATTGGACATTTTTGCCAAAAAATGGTGCCTCAATGGCAATTTCATCAGGATGATAGGTATCTATCAACTCTATGGTACGTTCAAAAATGAGCTTTAATTTTACGTAGGGATCCTTGTATTTCTGAAGCAAAAGTTCATTCATTTGAATAAACTCCATTTTCTTGCCTACTACTTTTATGAGTCCAAAACCCATAATGGTGGTTCCAGGGTCTATACCCAATATAATTTTTTCGTTCGCCAAACTATTTCTTGGTATTTAATACAATAGGAATTTTATACTTGGTACTAACAGGCACTCCCCTTTTTAAAGCAGGTGCAATGGCCGGTACATTCTTTAGACTTTGAGTAATTAAGCCATCAAACTCTGGCATTTGCTTTAAAATAGAGGCGTTTTTATGAATATCCAATACAGAAATCCTACCTTCGGTATCTATAACAAAGATAACCTCTACAATAGCATTCTGGTCCGTATCTACTTTAAATTCAAATTCATTTAAGGTTTTCTCAAAGTGAGTGGTTAGTTGTTGTTCAAAACACCTTCTTTGAACTTCTTTAGTGGTATTTTCATCACATTCCAAAAACAATGGATAGGAATCTACGGTATTCCAATCTATTTGATTTAATTCTTCATCAATAAGCTCTTGAGTCCGTTTTTCTTTAGAATCAAAGAAATTACATGAGGACATTCCTAGAAAAACCAATAAAATTAAAATGCGTTGCATTATCCTAAACTATGGTGAAAATTACAATAATTTAGGGAGTTTAGTCTTTTGAAAAATGGATTTCTGATTTCAATTCTGAAATACGTTTGGACACCATATCAGAAAAAAAAGGATGATGCTTTGGATAAAGCGCTGTAAATTTTTGATAATACATCAATTTCTTGTTGGCATTCGTACTTAACTGGTCATAGACCGTACACACATTATAATACATCAAAGGTTCAGATGGATTTTGTTCATGCGCCAAATTGTAGTATTTAAAAGCCAACTTTAAATCTTTTTCTTCCCTCGCAATAGCCGCTAATCTAGCATAGCCTTTAGCGAAAATAGATTTTTGGACCTCCATGGATTTGTTAATGAATATCTTTGCACTGTCTAATTGCCGCTCTTTTTGATATACCTCTGCAAGGGCAAAATATGTGTCAGATTTAGTATCGTTTATCTCTAAAAGAACATTATAATATTCCTTTGCCTTTTCAAAATCCCAAGTCTTATAATAACTATATGCCAGTTTTTCATATACATACTCTTTTTGTTCCCCTAGTTCCAACACCTTTTCAAACCATGGAATAGCCTTTTCAAATTGATCGTTATTATAGTAAATAAGGGCTTTTAAGTTTACAAAAGCAATATCATCTTCGTATATCCCAAGACCTTGATCTATATATCTTAAGGCTTGTCGCGTTTCACGCTTTACAGTAAAATACTTTCCTAATTGAAATAAACTCCGCAAATGAGTGCTATCCCTATCCACTGCTTTTTTATAAAACACCAAGCTACTGCTAGGTTGGTCCAACTCCCTAAACGCCTCTGCTAAATAATAGTGGTATTCAGGATTATCATTGGCCATGTTTACCAACTGGTTAAAATGTTTTCTAGCAGCATCCGGTTTATTGGTCTTGAGCAATAATTTGCCCAATTCAAATCGTGCCAATTGCATTGTACTGTCTCTTTGTAAAACAGCCTCGTATGCTACAATTGCCTTTGGATAAATACCAATAGCGTTGTAGGCCCTAGCAATTTGCAGACCAGCAGTAGTGGTGCTAATTTTTGAATATTGATTTATAGCTTTGGTATAATTACCTGTGGTGAACATACTATCCGCTATAGCAACGTCATTATATTGCCCATTTATTTTGGACAGACAAAACAGTGATAATAAAATTGCAATTTTTTTCAAATAACTATTTTAATTTGAAGGTTATTGGAATTGAATAGGGAACGGCTACTTCTTGGCCATTATGCATACCCGGTTTCATTACTGGCAGTTTACTTATAATTCGTACCGCTTCATCTTCCAAAGAAGTATCTGGTCCTCGTTTGGCAATATTGGTTATTTCTCCGTTTTCAGCTATTAAAAAAATAATGCTTACCCTACCCTGAATACCTTTTTCTTGAGCTACTTTTGGGTATCTGAAATTTTTGCTGATATGGTTTTGAATGCTTTCCCTAAAACACACTTTGGAATCGGTAGAATCTTCACAACCGGGAAAAATAGGGGCTTTATCGACTATGGCAAAAGGTATGGCATTTGAATACTCCAATTGGCTAGATTTAGAAAGTTCACCGATTTGCTGCTCTTGAAGCCTCACGTAATTTGCATCTACTGAAACAGGATTAAACCCTCCTTGTTCCAATTTAAAAGTTATAGGAATGGAAAAAGGAACTTTTACCGGTTTGCCTTTAGCTTTTCCCGGTGACATCTTTGGCAATTTGGAAATGATTCTATGAACCTCCATTTCCAATAACCTATGTGGTCCCCGCTCCTGTATATTTCTAATTTGCCCTTCTTCATCGATAATAAACATTACAGACACCCTTCCTTGAATACCTAGTTTCTGTGCTTCTTCTGGATATTTGAAATTCTTTCCAATATGCTTCTGCATTTGATCATTGAAACATGCTCGTTTATCAGCCGTTTTTTCACAACCCGGGAATAGTGGAACTTCTTCTACTACTGCAAAACGCACAAGATTTTCGTCGACCATAACTTTCATTGTTTCCTTGCTGTGCAATAAATCAAAATCTTCTGGTAGTACTTTAGATTCAATATGCATTTTTGCATTGATCATTACCCCTCCCGGCCCAGAGATTACAGAGCCTTCTGGCGCTTTTGAAAAGGTAACTTTAGATTGTTGATCCATAACCACAAATTGCCAATCCTTAGGTTGTACCGATAAATTAATTACCTGGTCCATAATATTATTTTCTTCTTCAAGTGTTAGTTGTTCCAAATTCTTAACCTTAAGGGTTTCATTGATTGTATTTGTATCATCCAATTCCCTTTCGCAAGATGTGTAAAACAACATTCCTAATACCATTGGTACCAATAGCAAATATTTTAACTGCCAGACTTTTTTTGATTTTGATTTTTGTAACATGACGATTCGTTTTTTGATTAATGATTTTGTAAAAAACTGATTGATGAATGAAATATGTTCGGTTTGAAATACTTGTGACAATAACTGTTGGTAATGTTCAGATTTATGTTCTTTGGCAACGTGTGCATCGGCAATGAACTCGTGTAATTCTGCTGTCCTACTTTGATATACATAAACCAGCGGATTGAACCAGCTGATAATACGCATCAACTCAAAAAATAAGAGATCCCAAGTGTGGCCCTGTTTTATATGTACCAATTCATGGGAAATAATTGATTTATGTTCTTTGGCAATGACCTTATCCCCTAAAAATATTGACCTGAAAAAAGAAAAGGCCATAGAACTATTATTAATAATGATTTGGGTGAATTCCGCATACTTTATCTTCTTGCCTTGATTTTTCAAGACGTGCAATTGCCGTAATTTAAATAGAAATAAAACACATGCTACCAACATACCTGCATATAAAATTCCTTCTTGCCAACTGAGTTGAAAAAATGGTGCTTCAGTTGCATTTAGAATAATTTCTGGTTTTTGCAAATTCCACCAAAATTCTGGGTAAGGAGCAAAATCTTGTGGTACCTGTTGCTTTAAAGCTTCTATTTTAACCCATGGCAAAGCCAAAGAAAGCATATAGGTGCCCAACAAATACATTCTATTCCATTGAAAGAAAGTTTCCCGCTTTAGGAATACGTCATAAATGACCAAGAACAATAATTGAAAGGCGATACATTCTATGATATACTGTACCATAATTTTATTGTTTTGGATTTTTATTTTTCGTCTTAGGCTCCTCAGTTTTTTTTATTTCGCTAAGTATAGATTCTAATTCTGATAAGCTCATATCGTTCTTTTTCATAAAGAAAGACACCATACTTTTAAAAGATCCCTGAAAATAGCCATCAACCAATTTATTTATGGACTGGTTACTGTAATCCGATTTTTTGACCAAGGGAAAATACAAATAGCCCTTACCCTCCTGTTCATGGTCTACAAAACCCTTACTTTCCAAAATACGGACTATGGTAGAAACCGTATTATATGCTGGTTTTGGCTCGGGCAGTTTTTCTATGATACCCGCAACGTTAGATTTTTCCAACTGCCATAATACGTGCATTACCTCCTCTTCGGCTTTTGTCAACTGCTTCATTCAACTAATTTTTTAGTTTGATTTAAACCAAATATAACTAAATATTTAGTTTAAACTAATTTTTTAGTTGAAAAACATGTTAAAAAAACCGCCAGTTTTTATACTGACGGTTTTTATTTTAAAACTTTACAGTGACTTTACCCCTTAAATAAAAAGGTGTTCCTGGGGTAAAGTGTATTTCCTCAACAGGATTTATCTCATTGAATAATCTACTTTCGGTTGCGAATTGTGTTTCGTTCCATTCCGTATCAAAAAGATTTTCCACTATCAACCCAAAAGTCCAATTGTTTAAACTATAATTTAAAGTAGCGTCCGTTACAAAATAGCCATCCGCCACTATAGAATTATCTTCATTTGCAGGTCTATCATCTATATACCTATAATTGAAGCCTCCAGAGAATCCTTGGCCTTCCCCCAACGTAATTCCACCGGCCATTGTAAAGTCCGGCGCAAGTGGAATAAAATCTTCCCCTTCTACTGCTTCGGTACTTCTCGCATGCGTATAATTGGCATCGGAATAGATATATAACCAATCCAAAGGTTGGTATCTAGCCCCAATTTCAACACCCATTCTTTTGGTTTTACCACTGGGTTCCACAATACCGACATCTCCTACATACACAAATTCCTGATCAAGGAACAAGGTCCATAAAGTAGCATTCAAGACCAATTTGTTCATTGGCTTTATAATTGTCCCCAAATCAACCCCATAGGCAGCTGGCAGAATCTCTTCGCCACCATTGGCAACTACTACTCTAGTATCATTGGAATGAAAACCTATTCCTGTTTTTAGAAAAAATTGTGTGCTTTCCGTTGGGCTATAAATGATATTGAATTTAGGGCTAAAAGCTACCTTTTCTTCACTTTGGCTATTGTATAGCCCACTCATTTTATCAATATAATCAAATCTAAAATAATCTAAACGAACAGCGGGCTCAAAAGTAAATTGACCCAATTCAAAAGATGCCCCGGCAAACGCATAGGTGTTCATTTCATCTACATCCCCAAAGGCATGACGTTCCAATAATTCTTGACGATTCAGCGTATGGGACAATTGATTTTCATCTACATTATCATACCTAAAACCAATACCAGCATTATATTCAAAATCCAGGCCTCCTATAGATGCGAGGTTGTCCTGAAATACGCTATTTGCTCCAGCTAAAAAACGATCTTCAAATTGTCTGATTTGGTCTCCATTTACAGGGTCGTCCAGGAAAAAAGTAAAATTGGAAAAAAGCTCAAAGTCATAATGAGAAGCAAACGCCGTGGTATTCAAAGACTTTCCGACTCCCATATTCTTACTATGATTTACTACAAAATTGGTACGGCTGGTTTGGCCTCCCTCTGTATCGTCAATTGCGCCGAAACGACCAATTAAACCTTGATCAACAGCCCTTTGGGGAATTTGGCCCGACGCATCCCATTTACTGGAAAAATGCGACGCCGTAAAAATTAATTCCTGCTCACCAGGTAGTGCATAACGATATCTTCCTAAAATATTGACTCTATTAAAATTTTGAGGGGATTGAAAAGGCCCATCAGATAAATGTAATTCCGAAGCTATATATGCATTACTTTGTTGAGTGTTCAAAACATTGAACATTCCCATAAATCTGCGAGTTCCAAATTGTCCTATTTCTGCAGATACTAAACTATTGTCCAAAGTTTTTTTCAACCTAAGGTTTACATAACCCGCGGTATTAAAATTACCCTGTTCGGCATAATATGGTCCTTTACCAAAATTGATATTCTCTATAGTTTCCGGTATAACAAAATGCAGATCGGCATAACCTTGACCGTGAGCATGAGATACCATATTAACGGGCATTCCATCTACATTTATAGCGACATCCGTACCATGGTCTACATCAAATCCACGTAAAAAAATCTGTTCGGCCTTACCTCCTCCTGCATGTTGACCAATTATTAAACCAGGTACTTTCCTAAGGATTTCTTGCGAAGATTTTACCGGGTTCGCCTTAACATCTACATTCACCAATTTACTAAAAGCGTCCACTTTGGACACAAGAACTACCTGATCCAGAGAAATAGAGCTTTCTTCTAGAACAATAGTTATTGGTTTTTGCAAATCTGATTGACTTACTACTCTAGTCTGGGTGGCATATCCCAGAATAGAAAAATAGACAGTATCGTTTACGGTTGTTCTGTCTAGAACAAAATGACCGGTAGCATCGGTATGACTATGTTGACCACTGGTTTTGTTAAATATACCGGCATCCTCCAAGGAAGAGCCGGTTTCATTAACCACTTTTCCCTTTAAATTTTGTGCAGCAATAGGCCCCATACAAAGCATGGCTATTACTACTATAACATTTTTCATATTGTAGTTGTTTATTGATTAGCATACTATTTTTTGAAAATAAAATACACCAAGACATATCCAGAAAAGACATCTGAAATCGTGTTTTTAAAGTCTGATGTATACTAAATATGCTGTGGAGGGGGAATATTTATAGAGGGATACCATAGAAAGCTCCGTAAATTATAGTTCCAATTGGTTTTTCGTTTCACCAAAAAACCATGATTAATTTTCAAAGCAAAATCCTTTGTAATGTGCTTATCAATTTTAAGTTTGGACGCTATCTCATCTTCTTTTTTACTAGGTTTATTGGCTTCTAGAAGTTCTTTTAATTCTTTTAGTGCTTCATGGGAATGACCGGCCATACCTTCCAAAGAAGCATAATTCACAATTTCAGGACCAAAGGCATAACTATGGCTATGCGTTTTTGGGGCAAATAGGTGGGATACTTCATGTAAAGTTTCTAGAACCAAACCATTAAAAATTCCTAAAAAATAAAATATACACATCAAGACACCACATATGCGGATGAATCTATTATTGGTATATTTTATAATACTTTTCAAACAAAATTTGGTTTAATCTCAAAATACTTACGGAACAAAACAACCAAAGGTTTTATTTTGTTTTTGTTTGTAACAATTCTGTTCTAGTTTTGTCTAACAATAAATTACCACCTGTGGACATAGCACTATTAATTATTGGTCTTATTTTTATGCTAGTTGGCATACTAGGCAGCTTTTTACCTGTATTACCAGGACCACCAATAAGTTGGATCGGTCTGTTGTTGTTATACCTTACAAAAGCAATTCCAGATAATTGGTGGGTTTTAGGTGTTACTCTGGCCATTGCTTTAATCGTTTTTGCCTTGGATTATGTGATACCCGCTATGGGTACCAAAAAATTTGGAGGCACCAAAGCAGGGGTTATTGGCACAACTATTGGGTTACTAGTAGCCTTAGTGTTTCCCATTCTTGGTCCACTAGGGATTATTATTTGGCCTTTTGTAGGTGCTCTAGTTGGCGAATTATTGAATAAGGCCGATAAAAAAACCGCTACAAAAGCGGCTTTCGGTTCTTTTTTGGGGTTCCTAACCGGTACGTTTCTAAAATTTATGGTCGCCATTGTTTATTTAGGTTTGTTCCTAACTACAGCATGGGATTATAAATCTGAATTATTCCCTTACTTCAACTAATCTATCCATTCAGTTTTATCAGCAATTGGTGTACGGGATTGTTGTGGCAAATTACCGTCAAAATTGCCCATGTAAAAGAAACCCAAACATTTTTCCCCTTTGTTCAGATCAAAGAATTCATCCATGTATTTGATTATACCTGGAGAGCTCCAATAGGAGCCAATTCCCATTTCCGTGCAGTATAACCACATATTTTGAACGGCCATGGATACTGCAGCGATTTCTTCCCATTCCGGCAAGGACTCTTTTGGGTCCCGTTGCATGCAAATGGCGATGACGGCACCGGCACGTGTGGGATTTTCCAAGAGTTTTTTTATTTTCATTTGCTTTGGTTTTGGATCCAACTCCTGATACTTGGCAGACAAGAACTCCCCTAACCTCCTTTGTGAATCGCCCTGTAAAACTTTAAAGCGCCAAGGCTCTGTAGACTTATGGTTTGGCGCCCAATTAGCGGCCTCCAATATTTTTTCAATATCCGTTTTTGCAATAGGTTCATTGGTATACTGAGCCGGAAAAACCGAGCGACGTTTTTTTATCAAATCAAAAATCATTGTTCTATTTTTTACGAATTTCCATTTAAAAGTAAATCTATACAATTCTTTAACACAGGATTTGCATTTTCCTTTTTCCAAATAACCGATAACAGTGCCCTTTGTTTTATATCCTTAAGTTCTATAAACTTCACCTTCATTTGAAAACCGTACTGTAGGGAAGTTGGCACTATCGCTATGCCCAATCCGTTTTCGACCAATTTAAATATGGTATGTGCATGGACCGACTTGTGAGAGACTTTTGGCACAAAACCGGCATCGGAACAAATGCTCCTGATCATTTCGTAATAATAAGGGCTATATTCTTGGCTAAACAATATAAAATCATTATTGGCAAATTGCCCCATTCCTTTGTATTCCCTAGTGAGCATAGGGTAACTTTCTGGCAATACCAATGAAAAAGTATCTTTAAAAACGTTATGCATAGTTAATGCCGCAGGTACTCTTGCCAACCTAACAAACCCAATATCCAGTTCATCCTTAAGAACAGCATCTACTTGATTTAAGTTAGATCTTTCTTCCAAAGATGTTTTTATTTTTGGAAAAGCATCTTTCAACTTTAGTAATAGTTCTGGGATGACCTGCTGCATTGCCGATCCTAAAAACCCGATACGAAGTTCTCCTTTATCTCCCTCGCCTATTAATTGTATTTGCCGTTTTGTTTCTGCTAATTGTTTAAAAATATCATTGGCCTGCCCTTTTAAATAATGGCCTGCCGGGGTAAGTGATACTTTCTTTTTATTTCTTACAAATAATTTCGTCTCTAAAATTTCCTCCATTTGTTTAATCTGTCTACTAAGACCAGGTTGAGTAATAAATAGTTTTTCAGCCGCTTTTCTAAAATGTAATTCCTCTGCAACGGCTAAAAAATAAGTAAGGTGTCTTAACTCTATTTGAGTACCCATAGTTATCGATTGATGTATAAAATAGTATTGGTAATTATCAAAATTAACTAATAAATTTAAAGAATTAAAACAAAGACAATGACAAATACGGCCCGCAAATTTAAATTAGGGGAAGATTGGCTAACGTCCGGTATTGCATTGGATGTCTGCAATAACCAAATTGTATTGGAATTAAGTGATGCTACAAAGAACAAAATTCACAGTAGTTGGCAGACTGTTCAAAGTATTGTTGACCACGGGTATCCCGTCTATGGTATCAATACCGGTTTTGGGCCACTTTGCACTACAAAAATCTCTAAATCGGAAACCAAAATTTTGCAATCCAATATTTTAAAGAGTCACGCAGTAGGCGTTGGAAACGGTATTGATAAAGAGATTGCCAAATTAATGTTGTTCCTTAAAGCTCATTCTTTAGCTAAAGGCTATTCTGGGATAGCATTGTCTACTTTAGAGCGAATTATCTGGCATATAGAAAATGATGTAATCCCCATCGTTCCCTCCCAAGGTTCTGTTGGCGCATCCGGAGATTTGGCTCCCTTATCCCATTTGTTCCTACCCCTTATTGGCCTGGGAAAGGTGAATTACAAAGGAGCTTACATTAGTACTTCAGACCTATTTAAAAAGGTAAACTTACCTCCTTTGGTGTTAGGTCCAAAAGAAGGCTTGGCATTAATTAACGGAACACAATTTATTGCCGCCCATAGCGTCAAAATTGTACAAAAATTACATGCAGTATTGTCCCAAGCTGACATTATTGGAGCTATGATGATCGAGGGACTACAAGGCTCCGTAAAACCTTTTTATAATGAGCTTCATACACTAAGACCTTTTAAAGGTAATGTTCATGTGGCTAAACGTATTAAACGTTTACTTAAAGGTTCCGAAATTATGGAGGACCATATAGACTGTGAACGTGTGCAGGACCCTTATTCCCTTAGATGTATTCCTCAAGTTCATGGAGCATCCCGTAATGCTTGGCTACATTTAAAAGAACTTTTAGAGGTAGAATTGAATTCTGTTACCGATAATCCAGTAATCATCAATGAAGAGCTTACTATAAGCGGAGGTAATTTTCATGGTCAACCCTTAGCCATGGCATTGGATTATGCTTGTTTGGCTGCTTCGGAAATTGGAAATATATCGGACCGGCGTATTTATTTGGCATTGGAAGGCAATAGCCCAGGAGTTCCGAAATTATTGATGGACGATACCGGAATTAACTCCGGTTATATGATTTTACAATATACTACGGCAGCTCTGGCTAGCGAAAACAAAGGGCTTTGTTTCCCATCAAGTGCAGATAGTATTCCTACTTCTTTAGGGCAGGAAGACCATGTGAGCATGGGTTCCATAAGTGGTAGAAAAGCATTGCAAGTTATAGGCAATGTGGAAAAAATATTGGCTATTGAATTATTGACAGCGGCACAGGCCTTTGAATTTAGAAAGCCATTAAAATCGGGTATTTTTCTTGATGCCGTACATGAAGAAGTACGTAAATATGTTGCCTTTGCAGAAAAGGACAGGGTCTTTTCAGATGATATAGAACAAGGCATTCAATTAATTAAAGATCAGGCTATCAGTAAGGTCATTACAAGAATAAGCGAGGAACAAGGCGTATCTTTAAAGACAAAGTACTCCGAAGAATTTGAAAATTACTAATCATTTGATATGAAAGAAATGAAACTCATAGGGCCGTTTAAACAAGTATTGCCAATGACGGGAACACCTCTAAAAGGGGCTATTACCGATGAGCAATTATTGATTATTGATGATGCTGGCATAGTCCTTAATGGTGATAAAATAGAAGCCATAGGAAGCTTCAAGGACGTAACAAATCAATATAAAAATGCAGAGATACAAGAGTTAAAAGGCGACCATGTCTGCCTCCCCGGCTTTATAGATGCGCATACCCATATATGTTTTGCAGGCTCACGTGCCAGTGATTATGCCATGCGTAATGCAGGGAAAAGTTATTTGGAAATTGCCAAGGCAGGAGGAGGAATCTGGGATACCGTTACACATACCCGAAAAGCCAGTAAAGAAGATTTAAAAATAGGTATTGTAAAACGGGCAAACAGACACTTTAAAATGGGTGTTACGACCATTGAGGTAAAAAGTGGCTATGGCCTTTCTGTAGACGAAGAACTTAAAATGTTGTATGCCATTAAAGAAGCCGGAAACGAAACAGCGGTAGATATAATTGCTACCTGTTTGGCTGCCCACATGCTTCCTAAAGATTATGCTGGTTCGGCAGAAGCCTATCTAAATGAAATAAGTACGGTGCTTTTCCCAAAAATAAAAGGAGAAAAGCTAAGCAATCGAATTGATGCATTTATAGAAGAAAGTGCCTTTACGCCCGAAGAAATAAAACCATATTTTGAAAAAGCCAAAGCACTTGGCTTTGATATAACCGTACATGCCGATCAGTTTTCTACCGGTGGCAGCCAAATAGCCGTTGATTTTAACGCCATTAGTGCCGATCATTTAGAAGCTAGCACTCAAAAAGAAATTGATATTTTGGCAAGTAGCAATGTCATTGCTACGGCATTACCAGGAGCATCGGTAGGTCTTGGTTGTGCTTTTGCCCCTGCAAGAAAATTATTGGATGCTGGAGCAGCTGTAGCTATTGCAAGTGACCACAATCCAGGATCTGCACCCATGGGCGATTTATTAACACAAGCAACAATTTTAGGGGCTTTTGAAAAGTTGACCAATGCCGAAGTTTTGGCCGGAATCACCTTTAGGGCAGCTGCAGCGTTAAAACTAAAAGATCGAGGTGAACTTAAAAAAGGCAAGCTTGCCGATTTTAGTTTGTTCCATACAGGTAATTACCAGGATATATTGTACAATCAAGGGAATCTAAAACCTTGTATGGTTTGGAAAAATGGAACACTAGCTTATAATAAGCACAAAGTATAATGTATAAGTGATTATGAATTTTAAGGAGCAAATACTACAGGGAATTCCTTTTGAACTTCCTAAGAAAAGAGAACGTTCTAAACAAGTAAGTCATGCGCCTAACCGAAAAAAAATATTATCGGTTGACGAAAAAAAACTGGCCATTAGAAATGCCTTACGTTATTTTCCATCGGATTGGCATGCGGAACTCGCCCAAGAATTTGCAATGGAACTCAACCAATATGGCCGTATTTATATGTATCGCTTTATTCCCGATTATGACCTTTTTGCAAGACCCATTAACCACTATCCTGCAAAAACGTCACAGGCAGCAGCCATAATGCTCATGATACAAAACAATTTAGACCCTAAAGTTGCTCAACATCCAGAAGAATTGATAACCTATGGTGGAAATGGGGCCGTTTTTCAGAATTGGGCCCAATATCTCTTGACGATGAAGTATTTGGCAACCATGACTACCGAACAGACCTTGCACATATATTCTGGTCATCCCATGGGCCTTTTCCCTTCTTCAAAAGAAGCTCCAAGGGTAGTCGTTACGAATGGTATGATGATACCCAACTATTCCAAACCGGATGATTGGGAAAAATACAATGCTTTGGGTGTCACCCAATACGGACAAATGACCGCAGGTTCATATATGTACATAGGTCCACAAGGCATCGTACATGGCACAGCTATTACGGTCATGAACGCATTTAGAAAAGTGTTGAAACCAGATGAAAATCCTTCAGGGAAAATATTCTTAACGGCAGGTCTTGGTGGTATGAGTGGTGCTCAACCCAAAGCAGGAAATATAGCGGGTTGTATTACGGTTTGTGCCGAAGTGAACCCAAATGCAGCTAAAAAGCGTTATGAACAAGGTTGGGTTGACGAACTTATTGATGACATGGACAATTTGGTCATAAGGACTAAAAAAGCCATGAACAACCAAGAGGTAGTTTCTTTGGCCTTTATTGGTAATGTTGTAGCTATATGGGAACGTTTTTATGAGGAACATATTTTTGTGCATTTAGGATCAGATCAAACCTCATTACACAATCCATGGGCCGGTGGATATTATCCTGTCGGGATTTCCTATCAAGAAGCCAATGATTTAATGGTCTCGAAGCCCGATTTATTTAAATTAAAAGTTCAAGAATCTTTACGAAGACACGCTGCGGCAATTAATAAGCATACTGCTAAAGGAACTTATTTTTTTGATTATGGAAATGCCTTTCTACTAGAGGCTTCACGTGCTGGGGCCGAAGTTATGGCATCGAACAAAATCGATTTTAAATATCCCAGTTATATACAGGATATTTTGGGCCCTCTGTGTTTTGACTATGGTTTTGGTCCTTTTCGTTGGGTATGTACTTCAGGAAGTCCTGAGGACCTCTCCAAAACAGATGCCATTGCTTTAAGGGTAATGAAAGAAATAAAGCAAGTAGCTCCTATTGAAATCCAGCAACAAATGCAGGACAATATAAAATGGATCAGCGAAGCGGAACAGAACAAGCTTGTAGTGGGATCACAAGCCAGAATCCTTTATGCGGATGCACAAGGACGAGCAGAAATTGCAGAGGCATTTAATAAAGCTATAAAATCTGGTGAGATTTCAGCTCCTGTGGTACTAGGCAGGGACCACCATGATGTAAGTGGAACCGATTCTCCGTTTAGAGAGACCAGTAATATCTATGATGGGAGTAAATTTACGGCAGATATGGCCATACATAATGTTATTGGAGACAGCTTTAGGGGTGCCACTTGGGTCTCTATACATAACGGTGGCGGTGTCGGCTGGGGAGAGGTAATTAACGGTGGTTTTGGACTGGTTTTGGATGGCTCCGAAGCGGCCACCAAAAAATTAAAAAACATGCTTTTTTATGACGTCAATAACGGGATTTCAAGACGAAGCTGGGCCAGAAACAACGAGGCATTATTCGCAATTAAAAGAGAAATGGATCGCACCCCCGAACTCAATGTAACTTTACCTAACTTAGTGAAAGATAATATAATTCAAGACCTATTTTAAAAAAGATAGCCGATGGCCAATTACAAGCCCCTACAACCTAATACGTATTCCGGGAGAGTTTCTGGCCAAGAATTATATGTACATGAGAAAATTTCTTGTTCGGATATTTCAGAAGTACAGAAGAAAACCAATACAAAATCAATAGCTCTTTTGGGTTATGAATGTGATGAAGGCGTAAAATTAAATCAAGGTAGGGATGGCGCAGCAAAAGGACCGGACGCCATTAGGAAACAATTGGGCAAACTGCCAAATCATCTTAAAAATGAAACATTGTTATTGGACATAGGAAATGTTCAACATACTTCCGGCAATTTGGAAGCTACCCAAGAACTACTTTCAGATAAGGTTTCTCACTTGTTAAACACCAACAACTTTCCTATTCTTTTAGGAGGCGGACATGATATTGCCTATGCTACTTACAATGGAATTAAAAGTTACATGGATAATTCCAAAACCATAGGAATTATAAATTTTGATGCCCATTTTGATTTGCGATCCAATTATAACGGAGCAAATTCGGGCACTCCTTTTTATCAAATTGCCGAGGAATGTAAGATAGACGAACTCCCTTTTCACTATTTATGTTTAGGCATTAGAAATGATGCCAATGATACGGTCCTTTTTAACACGGCTAAAGAACTGGAGGTTAAATATATTCTTCGCGATACCTTTAGAATACAATTTCATAATGAAATCAATGCGTGGATAAACGCATTTATTAAAAATGTAGACATGGTTTATGTTACCATTGATTTAGATGGGTTTTCTTCTGCATACGCCCCAGGTGTTAGCGCTCCGTCTCCAATGGGTTTTACTCCGGATGTTGTTTTGGAAAGCTTAAAAACCATAACAGCTACAGGTAAATTGGTTGCCTTGGATATTGCAGAAATGAATCCTAAGTATGACGTGGATCATCAAACAGCACGTTTGGCTGCCAGCCTAATTCATCAAGTTATTCATGCGCTATAACACATAGAATAAAAACAAAAAAAGCCTCCCTAAATGGAAAGCCTTTCATTGGTTACTATCGACCAAAAAATCGATAAACACAATTGCCTCAATTGTTGTCTGAGGCGCAACACAACAGGACAAAGATAACAAAGGTTTTTATAGTATACACTTATTGATTATAATTTTTAGGGTCAGATGAAATACATCAATATACTATATCCGGTATTTGCTTAAAAATATTCAATTCAGACAAAAGCCCTACTTATAAGTCCAAAGGAAAGAGGTGCAACGCTCATCGATTTTAATTGACCAACATCGATATATAAGTCAATAAAAAATCCTACATCCTAATTTAGTTTGCCCATTGATCATTAAACCTACTTAAATGAGTCGCAATTTCTATCTTTTGATTTTTTCCAGCATACTATTTTTTTCTTGCCAAAAAGAACCGTTGGAAGAATTTGACGATCTGTTGATTGTTGTAGACGAGGGCATAAAAAATCAACCTCTTCCGGTAAATGATAAAGTAACCATTAAAGACCCTTTAGTAAATTGGGTATCTCAGATGCAAGCTTCAAGTGGTTTATTGGCCAGTACAGAAAATTCAGATTTTACATCATTATATGACAACGCACTAGCAGCATTATTGTTCATTGAACAAAATCAAAAAGAGAAAGTAGAGAAAATTTTTGATTATTACACTGCTCAAATGAATAGTGAGCTTCAACAAAATGGCGGGTTTTATCAATTTAGAAAATCCAATGGCAGTGAACCGGAAAGGATTTGGATGGGGGACAATGCTTGGCTCTTAATAGCCATTAATCACTATGCCGCAGCGTATGGCTCTGGTAAATATTATTCCTTAGCTTTAAAACTTGAACAGTGGTTGCGTAGCTTGCAACAACCAGATGGTAGTTTAAAAGGAGGCATAAATGCTGATGGTACTGAAATACCAAAGGTAACGGAAGGAATGTTAATGGCATTTAATGCAGTTAAGGGTTATGATGATTTTCATAAGAACCTACTTTCCTTTTTGGACAATGAAAGATGGAGCCATGATCATAATTTATTAATGGCTTGGCCAGAAAATACAGATTACGCGTTTGCATTGGACGTTATAGTTTTAAGTAAGGGAATACTAAATGGCATGTCTGACGATGTTCTTTTCCAAGCCAATAGGTTCTTAAATAATCAAACATTGACTATGAACGGAGAACAAATAACCGGATATTGTTTTGACGATGACAAAGATGTTATTTGGCTAGAAGGTACTGCTCAAATGGCAACCGCTTTTAATAGTATAGAAAGATATGACCTTGCAGATAAGCTACTTTTAGATTTAGAAAAATCCCTAATAAAAAGTTCTATATCATCCGAAACTAAGGGTATCCCCTACACTTCTAATTTTGGCTCCTCTTATGGGACATCATTACTTTGGGACCATACGGATATCTCACCAACACTTTCTTCTACGATCTGGTATACATTTGCCAAAAACAAATTTAACCCTCTACACCTGGGTAGAAAAAACACTATTCCGGAGGAAGATAAATTCTGGAAGTAAAAGGCTAATGAATAGTTTTAGAAATCCGTTAACACAACTTCTCTAGTTTTACCCGTACCTTGAGAACAAAAATGAAAAATTCTGCACACTTTTGGGTAGGCATAACTACTTTACTTCTAATTACCGTCACAATAATGTCAGTAATGAATTTCCCTTTTAATTGGGTCTTTTATTGTACGGTAGGCGGACAAGTACTAATAGTTATGATGGTGTATAATGTGCTTAGGGACAATTACACCACCCGAAAAACTTTTGATGATTTTTATGAAGACAACCCTATCGGCAATAGGCCTAACTAGTATAGGAAAATTCGTTTGCTGATTTTGGTTTGGATTGGGACGCCATACTCAATTCTGGAATAACAAATAATGGAATATGTGTATGAAAAGCAAGTTTTCTTACCACCGGTTCCCTTGTTAATTGTTCCATATAGCTATGTTGAAAATTTAATAGTGCCAACAAATGAATGCCCAGTTCTTCAGAAAATTTTTCAAGTGTTTTGGAAACAGAATTCAATTCTGATACGGTATGAACATAATGCTCAACATCTGTTAGATATTTTCTAAGCATGCCCAAATTAAACTGTTGAAGTTCCGACAGTGCCTTAATCTCATACTGTACATGAACAATCCTAACTACAGCTCCAAGGGACTTAGCCATATCTACCAAAGGTTTTAATTCTGACTTAGTGTAAAATCTATTAAAATCGGTAGCAAATGCAATTTCCTTTGGTCTTGTAAATTTATATGAATTTGGAATGGCCAAAATGGGACAGTCCTTTACAGATTTAATAACCCTAACGGCATTACTTCCCATAAAAACTTCTTCAACGCCACTAGCACCTTTAGTACCCATAACAACCAAATCAATATTGTATTTAGCAACGGAATCCAATACCTCATCTACTAATAGACTAAATGATGAAATAGTTTTATAAGAGTGTTTTGGATTTGAGCCATAATCCTGAATTTTATCAAGAATACCTTTTAATCCGTTTTCGGAATGTACTGCTGCCGCATTCGTAAGAATACCACCTTCAAAAGAAGCCGCCATAAACCTACTACTCACCATAGTTGGTGTATATGCGTTGAGAAAATAAAAGGTGCACTCCTCTTCCTTAAACATGCTAAAGGCATATTTCATGGCGTTCCAAGCATTTTCAGAAAAGTCTGTTGGGATTAAAATCTTTTTCATCTAAACTTTATATTGATAGTATAAAATTAGATGTAGTACGTTCGCTAAACTATGATAATTATCAGGTTTTATATACTGATATTATAAGTCTTCTATAAGGTCTCTTAGAGCTTTTTCATCTGCGATTTTAATCTTCTTTCCAGATGCTTGCAAGTATCCTTTTTTCTTAAATTCGGAAATAATTCTAATGCAGGACTCAAGAGCAGTCCCTACAACATTAGAAATATCTTCACGTGATAGGGTAACACTTAAATAACCTTCCTCATCTTGACCAAAATTATTTTTTAAATAAAGAAACGCTTGGGCCATACGTTGCTTTACATTTTTCTGACCCATATTTACGATTACGTCGTCGGCTTCTTTTAGATCATGTGCCATGTGCCGTAATACCTCTAAAGTAAAGTTCGGGTTTGTATGTAATGTATTCACGATTCCGTCTTTTGGAATAAAACACACTTCCATATCACTTACGGCCGTAGCACTGAGATTTACATGTTCTTCCGCAACAACGGAGCGTTGCCCAATAACTTCACCTTTGCTCGCTAACTTAACAATCTGGTTGCTGCCATTGGCACTTAGTTTAGATAATTTGGAAACACCATTTCTAACACAAAAAACACCATCTAACTTATCGCCTTCCTTAAATATTGCCTCGCCTTTTTTAATGGTTTTGCTAACTTTAGAATCGGAGACCCGTTTTAACTCTTCTTTGGTCATCGCCCGCAATGAACTAAACTGACGGACAATACAATTTTCACATCTGCTTTCCATATTTTACTTTTTACCTGACCCTACAAAGGTATCACCCACAAGTTAGCTAAAACCTGACAATTATCATATTTTTTGAAGCTTCCTGTTGCCACCTTTGCCCAAGGTATAAGCAAATGAATTATGGAAAAGCACAAGTGTTATCATTGTGGTGATGACTGTGGCTCCGGAACAATAGAATATGATGAAAAAAAATTCTGTTGCAATGGTTGTAAAACGGTATATGAAATTTTCTCCAACAATGAGCTATCCTATTACTATGACTTAGAAACAGCTGCGGGAAGCACACCTGAAGTCATTGATGGGAAATATGACTTCTTGGATACCGATTCCATTATTGATAAACTTACCGAGTTTAACGATGGTGAGCTTCAAATTATAAATTTATATATACCAACGATCCATTGTAGCTCCTGTATTTGGGTTTTGGAGAACATGAATAAATTACACCCAGGTGTAAGTGCTTCTCAGGTAGATTTTCCAAAAAAAACCCTTCGCATTACCTATAACAGCAAAAAGATTACTTTAAAAGAGCTGGTTGTCTTACTTGCTCAAATAGGCTATGAACCCTACATCTCGTTGGATGACCATGACAATAAAAAGAAAAAAACAGATAGAAGTTTAATCTATAAGCTCGGGGTAGCCGGATTTGCATTTGGGAATGTTATGTTTTTATCGTTCCCTGATTATTTTGACCTGACTACAAGTAAAGCTTCTGGAGGGGAATTTTGGCTAAACCAGTACCAAGATGTATTCAGATGGCTTATGTTCACGTTCTCCTTACCTGTTGTTTTTTATGCAGGTATAGATTACTTTATTTCTGCTTTTAAAGGGTTACGCTCCAAGATATTAAATATAGACGTTCCCATATCACTAGGAATTCTGGTCTTGTTTGTAAGAAGTACCCTTGAGATAACTTTTGATTGGGGCGCGGGTTTTTTTGACTCACTTACAGGGCTGGTGTTCTTTCTTTTACTTGGAAAATTCTTCCAACAAAAAACGTATTCATTTCTATCGTTTGAACGGGATTATAAATCATATTTCCCAATTGCGGTAACCAAAATCTCATCTAATGGCAACGAGGAAAATATACAGGTCCACGACATCAATCAAGGTGACCGACTTTTGATCCGGAACAGGGAACTTATCCCTGTTGATGCAATCCTGATCAACGGTAAGGCCAACATAGATTATAGTTTCGTTACTGGTGAATCGGAACCGGTGAAAAGAATATCCGGTGAAAAGGTATTTGCGGGAGGAAAACAATTACATGCACCTATAGAAATAGAGGCCTTAAAATCTGTTTCCCAAAGTTACTTGACCCAATTATGGAGCAATTCGGTTTTTCAGCAAGATAAATCCACTCGCTTCCAAACCATAACAGATAGTATTGGCAAACGTTTTACCATAGGTGTGTTGACCATCGCATTTATTGCTACTCTATTCTGGTTGTACATAGACCCCGGTAAAGCCATGAATGTCTTTACAGCGGTTTTGATTATTGCCTGTCCATGTGCAATAGCATTGGCCTCACCGTTTACCTTGGGAAATATGCTTCGAATTTTTGGCCAAAGAAAATTTTACCTTAGGGACACCAATACCATTGAGCAATTAGCGCAAATAGACACTGCCATTTTTGATAAAACGGGAACTATAACCACCGCAAAGGAAAGTAGTGCCACTTACGAAGGCATGCCACTTACCAAAGCCGAAGAATCATTATTGAAAAATACGTTGCGCGCTTCTAACCATCCATTAAGCAGATCTCTTTATGATATGCTTGCAGAACAAAATATTGTAACCTTAGATGATTATGAAGAACATTTAGGAAAAGGTCTTGAGGGTACTTTTGGCGATAGAAATATTAAAATTGGTTCTTCTGAATATGTGGGAAACACAGAAGAAAGCCAGAGTTTACATACTGCAGTACATATTGCCAGTAATGATGCTTACAAGGGAAAATTTGTTTTCCATAATCAATATCGTGAGGGTGTATCCGAACTATTCGAGGCTATGAACCAAAGTTTGCAATTGGCAATACTTTCAGGTGATAACGAGGGGGAAAAATCTGTGTTGGAAAGGTTGTTGCCAAAACTTACTCCAATGTATTTTGACCAAAAACCAAAGGACAAATTAGACTTTATTGCATCCCTTCAAAATCAAGGGAAAAAAGTAGCTATGATCGGTGACGGATTAAACGATTCAGGAGCACTGGCACAAGCAGAGGTTGGGATAGCCATTTCAGAAAACATAAATATTTTTTCTCCCGCTTGTGATGGCATTTTAGATGCATCCAAATTAAATCAATTATACAACTACATAATGGCATCCAGAAAGGCCATGAAAATTATTAAGCTGAGCTTTTTACTTTCATTGCTATACAATATCATAGGACTGTATTTCGCCGTAACAGGACAATTAGAACCCGTAATAGCTGCTATTCTCATGCCATTGAGCTCTATAAGTGTGGTGGCGTTCACAACGGTTATGACGAATCTATTAGGACGAAAATTGAAATAAGAATATAAGATTAATATAAATTTTATAAACCTGACAAATGTCATATTTAATGCTAAACAAGGGCGGTAATTTTACCCAAGAATTCAGGTAGGTATGAGTGTAATTTATGTGTTATTGGCCATCAGTATTACTGTCGCCATTGTTTTTTTTGTTGCTTTTATTTTCTCTGTTAAAAATGGACAGTATGACGATTCCTATACGCCATCTGTACGTATGCTTTTTGATGATGAGATCGTAAAACCAAAAAAAACTACACCAGAAACTGAACTAGATCAAACATTAGAAATAAATAACTAATCAACTATGGAAATCCAACAGTTTTATTACGATAATAAGATCGTAAAAAAGTTTATCTACGCTACAATGCTTTGGGGAATTGTAGGGATGTCAGTAGGATTGTTACTGGCCTTTATGTTTATGTTCCCAAATTTAACCGATGGTATATCTTGGTTAAGTTTTGGGCGTTTAAGACCCTTACACACCAATGCGGTGATTTTCGCTTTCGTGGGGAATGCCATTTTTGCTGGGGTTTATTATTCTACCCAGCGACTCTTAAAAGCAAGGATGTTCAGTGATTTTCTGAGCAATTTCAACTTTTGGGGCTGGCAATTAATTATTGTTGCCGCAGCAATAACCTTACCCTTAGGATATTCAACATCTAAGGAATATGCAGAATTGGAATGGCCAATTGATATTGCCATTGCCTTGGTTTGGGTGGCCTTTGGAGCCAACCTTATCGGGACAATGATAAAAAGAAGACAGCGTCATTTATACGTTGCCATTTGGTTCTACCTAGCAACCTTTGTAACGGTAGCTGTCTTGCATATATTCAATAGTTTGGAACTACCGGTAAGTGCATTAAAAAGTTACTCTGTTTATGCAGGTGTACAAGATGCCTTGGTACAATGGTGGTACGGACATAATGCAGTTGCATTCTTCTTGACCACTCCATTTCTAGGACTTATGTATTACTTTGTTCCTAAAGCGGCGAACAGACCGGTATACTCTTATAAATTATCCATAGTACACTTCTGGTCATTGATATTTATATATATCTGGGCAGGACCACACCATTTGTTATATTCCGCCTTACCAGACTGGGCACAAAACTTAGGTGTTGCTTTTTCCGTAATGTTAATTGCACCTTCCTGGGGTGGTATGATTAATGGTTTATTGACCTTGCGGGGCGCATGGGACAAAGTTAGAACGGATCCAACCTTAAAATTCATGGTTGTTGCTATTACCGGATATGGAATGGCAACCTTTGAGGGGCCAATGCTTTCCCTTAAAAATGTAAATGCCATAGCACACTTTAGTGATTGGATTATTGCCCATGTACACGTAGGTGCACTTGCCTGGAACGGATTTCTAACCTTCGGTATGATTTATTGGTTGGTACCTAAAATGTTCAAGACAAGACTAGCATCAACAGGGTTGGCCAACTTCCATTTTTGGATCGGTACTTTAGGTATTATCCTTTATGCGCTACCCATGTATGTAGCCGGATTTACCCAAGCCTTGATGTGGAAAGACTTTAATCCTGATGGCACCTTGGTTTATGGTAACTTTTTAGAGACCGTTAATGAAATTATGCCTATGTACTGGATGCGTGCCATTGGTGGTAGTCTATATATCGTTGGGGCAATAGTTATGGTTTACAACGTAATTGTAACCATTAAATCCGGTGTAAAGGTTGAAGATGAATTGGCTGAGGCTGCACCGTTAACACGTGTTTCTAAAAAGAGAACGGCTGGCGAGACTTTCCATACTTGGTTAGAACGTAAGCCTATTCAACTGACTATTTTGGCTACCGTAGCTATTTTAATTGGCGGTATTATTCAAATTGTACCAACTATATTAGTAAAATCCAATATTCCCACAATTACCAGTGTTACACCGTATACTCCTTTAGAATTGGAAGGTAGGGATTTATATATACGAGAAGGATGTGTAGGTTGTCACTCCCAAATGATAAGGCCCTTCCGTAGTGAAGTTGAACGTTATGGTGAATATGCCAAAGCTGGTGAGTTTGTTTATGATCACCCATTCCTTTGGGGAAGTAAACGTACCGGACCCGATTTGCTACGTGTTGGCGGAAAATACACAGACAACTGGCATCTCAACCATATGTACGACCCGCAAACAACCTCATCTGGATCTATAATGCCATCTTATTCTTGGTTAGTTAGGGACAAACATGATCGTAGCAATGTACAAGATAAAATGGAAGCTATGGTTTCCTTAGGCGTTCCTTATACCGACGAAGATATTGCAAATGCACAGAAAGCTATGGATGAACAGGCTACACAAATAGAGAAGAATCTATATAGCGATCCAGATTTTGCAACCACCTATGAAGCGGATAAAAAGTACGCTGCCGAAAACGGAGAGGAATTTATTGAAATGAGGGATAGGGAGATTGTTGCCATGATTGCTTATCTACAGCGTTTAGGTACGGATATTAAAATAAAGGAAACAAACGAACTAATCTCAGAAAACAAGTAAGCCATGCTAAAATTTGTAAAAGGATATATGGAAAATATTGAAGGTGTCGCCACCTACCCAATGCTTTCCCTGTTAATTTTCTTTGTCTTTTTTGTTGTTCTTTTTTGGTGGGTATTTACCGCATCCAAAAGCTACATTAAAGAGGTAAGTGAACTACCCTTGGAAAATACAGATCAAAATAACAATACCATTTAATAAGACTTTTTAAGTTCTTAGTGAATAACATCAGACAATGAAAACCATTAAAAAATAAACAGATGAAAAACAAAACACCTTGGTGGATAAGAGTACCACTACTCTTCTTTATCATTTTTGGATTGATGGAGTATTTTATAGATTCCGGAGACCAACCAGCCTTTATCGCATATCCGATAGCAGCGCTATTCCTAGGTTTTATACTCCTGTTATTGATTGCTATAGAAGTAATTCTGGCATCCATAGAAAATGTAATGTTCCAAACCTTATCCGAGGAAGCCAAAGAACGATACTTGGAATCATCTTCTAAATCATGGGAATGGAAATGGGGCAAAAAAACCTATAATAAGTTGTTAGGCTCCAAACCAATTGAGGCCGAAGGCGAGATTATCCTAGACCATAATTATGATGGTATACGGGAACTGGACAACAAGCTACCGCCATGGTGGGTATATATGTTTTATGCTACCATTATTTTTGGTGTAGTCTACTTGGTAAGATTCCATGTTTTTAACGATTATGACCAAGATTTGGAATATGAACAAGAAGTTGCCGCTGCCCAATTGGCCATTGAGGAATATAAGAAAACTGCTAAAGATTTAGTGGATGCTAGTACTGTTACCTTATTGAGTGATGCTTCTGATCTAGCAGCTGGTAAGACTATTTTTGAAACCAACTGTGTTGCTTGCCACATGGCAGATGGCGGTGGAGGTATTGGACCAAATCTTACCGATGA
Organism: Maribacter sp.; assembly: GCA_965662155.1. Taxonomy (GTDB): domain Bacteria; phylum Bacteroidota; class Bacteroidia; order Flavobacteriales; family Flavobacteriaceae; genus Maribacter. The sequence goes on from CBFIGW010000010.1 coordinate 35,259, forward strand.
GTATTGGATTTTAGGTGGCGGTATCAAAAATGTATTTAACACCGTATCCGAAGGTGGTAGAGACGGTAAGGGAATGGTGTCCTGGAAAGCTATTCTTAAACCAGCGGAGATAGCTCAAGTCTCTAGCTACATTCTTGTAGAAATACATGGGAAAACCCCGGTCAATCCTAAAGATCCTGAAGGTGAAATTTGGAAGGACCCCAATGCAACTGAAGATACAGAGGCAACACCAGAACAAGTTAATGACAGTACCCTTACAACGGATACTACTGTAGCTATAAATTAATTAGACCGTTAATCGAGAATATCGATTATTTAACGCTTAGCAAAAAATAATGTCACAAGATAAAGAGCATTTTAGGGATTCCATAGGTACCATCAACGAAGAAGGCAAAAGAGCATGGATATTCCCTAAAAAGCCAAGTGGTAAATTTTATGAATACCGCAAATACGTAAGTTATTTTTTACTGGCCTTTTTGTTTGCTTCGCCATTTATAAAAATTAATGGCAACCAGTTCTTGATGTTCAATGTATTGGAAAGGAGATTCAATATTTTTGGATTCCCATTTTGGCCACAGGACTTTCATTTATTCGTGATTTCCATGATTATTGGAGTCATATTTATTGCTTTGTTTACGGTAGCATTTGGAAGGATTTTCTGTGGATGGATGTGTCCCCAGACTATTTTTATGGAAATGGTTTTCCGTAGAATAGAATACTGGATAGATGGTGATCGGGGTGCTCAGATAAAACTAGACAGACAGGCCTGGAATGCAGAGAAAATTAGAAAAAGAGTCTTAAAATGGACTATTTTCTTCATTATTTCTTTTTTGATCGCCAACGTATTCCTTGCTTACTTAATTGGTAGCGACCGTCTTATACGATATATCACAGATGGGCCTTTAGAACATATAAGCACCTTAGTTTCATTATTGATTTTCACTGGTGTCTTTTACTTCATTTTTGCATGGTTCAGGGAACAAGTATGTATAATCGCCTGTCCTTATGGTAGAATGCAAGGGGTATTATTAGACAATAAATCCATTGTAGTTGCCTATGACCATAAACGGGGTGAAGGAGAGGAAGGAAGAAAAAAATGGCGTAAAAATGAAGATAGAAAAGCGTTGGGTCATGGAGACTGTATCGATTGTTTTCAATGCGTAAACGTCTGCCCTACTGGGATAGATATCAGAAACGGAACACAATTAGAATGTGTCAATTGTACGGCATGTATAGATGAATGTGACACTATAATGGAGAAAGTAAATCTTCCCAAGGGTTTAATAAGATATGCAAGTGAAGATGAAATAACCAAAAAGGAAAAGTTTAGGTTTACCCCAAGACTAAAGGGATATACCGCTGTTTTAACCATTTTAATTGGCGTCCTAGTAGGAATGTTGTTTTTAAGAAATGAATTGGAGGCTAATATTTTAAGGCTTCCGGGTCAACTTTATGAGCACAAAGAAGACAATATTATAAGCAACGTTTACACGTATAAATTAGTAAATAAGACTTCTAAAAATATTGATAGCGTTAGTTTTAAGCTCATATCACATAAAGGAACCATAAAAATGGTTAGGAACGAAAAATTTATAGTTCCAGCCCAAGAATTGGCAGAAGGAACACTATTCATTGAAATAAACAATGCTGCTGTAAAAAGCGATAAAGAGAAGTTGAAAATTGGAGTGTATAGTGGTAACGAACTCATTGAAACCACCACATGTTCGTTTATGGCACCAAGAAGCTATAAATAATTTAAAAAAGCACATTATGAAATTTAATTGGGGAACAGGTATTGTATTGGCATTTATAGGATTCATAGGATTTATACTTTTTTTCGTGGTAAAAATGAATATGGATGATAGTGCCAACCATGATTTAGTTACAGAAGACTACTATAGGGCAGAATTGGAATACCAAAAAGAGATAGATGCCCAAAACAATGCCAAGGAAGATATTGCCCAACTCAAACTTCATAAATCAACGGATGGACTACAAATAGAATTCCCTCGAGATTTAGACCTAAAAAGCATTAGCGGCACAGTGTCCCTATATAGACCATCTAATAAACAATTGGATTTTGACTTTCCCATAAGTTTATCCAATACACATTTGCTCGTACCTGACAAACGTTTGTTGGATGGTCGTTGGGACATTAAAATAACATGGAACTATAAGGGAAAAAAGTATTTACACAAAGAACAATTAACGTACTAAAACTATGTTGCTATCGGCACTCATATTAGGTTTCATGGGCAGTCTTCACTGTGTGGGCATGTGTGGTCCAATTGCCTTTATGCTTCCGGTAGATAAAAAAAATAATGTAAAAAAAGCATTTCAAATTTCCTTATATCATACGGGCAGGTTAATGGCCTATGGATTAATAGGTCTTGTTTTTGGAATACTAGGAAAAGGCCTTTACGTTTTTGGAATGCAACAAAAGCTATCCATAGCAATTGGTATCCTAATGATTGTTTTAGCAATTGTTCCAGCAAAAACATTAAATAAATACAAACTTTCAAAGCCTATTTACAAAGTAATTTCCAAAATAAAAAGTACACTTGGCGCATCCTTTAAGCGAAAAACAGCTGATACTTTTTTGACCATTGGATTCTTAAACGGGTTTTTACCCTGTGGATTGGTTTATATCGCCGTTTTTGGCGCTATTGCTGCCGGTAACATTGCCCAAGGTAGTTTATACATGGTATTGTTTGGAGCGGGCACCATCCCGTTAATGACCACGGCAGTTTACTTCAGTGGGTTTTTAAAAGGGAACAGAAAACAGAAAATACAAAAGTTAATTCCTGTATTTGTGGTGCTCATGGGAACCTTGTTTATTCTTAGAGGTCTAGGCCTGGGTATTCCTTATGTTTCGCCCAAACCGGTTTTGGAAGTTGCCGCATCATCCAGTATAGAGTGTCACCCATGAAATAAAATATGAATAAAATTTCAAATGATATTGTGCTTCGCCCTAGGTTTCAATTGGACTTGGGATCTAACAACGAGCAGCTATTAAATTCATTTGAAAAAACTACCAAAAAACCTTTTCAAATAAAGCGCCTGGATAATCATTTGTTTATAAAGTATACCAAAGAAAAAGTTCATTTTTGGTCACCACAACTACATTTGGAAATTACCGAAATCGATAAGAAAAACAGTCGGTTGTATGGTTTGTTTGGACCTAACCCTACTTTATGGACTTTCTTTATGTTTTTGCATTTTGGCGTAGCTACTGTATTCATTATTTTAGGCATTTGGGCCTATGTTAGTGCTTCTTTAAACAAACCCTATGGTCTTCAAATTGGATTTATGGTTCTATTGGTTATTTTATGGTTTAGCCTTTATTTTTTTGGTAGAATTGGCAAGAAAAAGGGAAGGCCCCAAATGCAGGAGATGTATGCCTTTATGATGGATGTAATACTTAAGGCCTAAAAATACCTACATTCGTTATTGAATCCAAAATAACAATGAATACAAAGAACGATATACAAAACAGGAACGATGTTGCTGTTTTGGTACGTAAATTTTATTCCAAAATACAGATGGATGCTAAGCTTGGACCAATTTTCAATTTAGTCATTACCAATTGGGAAGAACACTATATCATACTTACAGATTTTTGGGAAGCCCAACTATTTCTTAAAACAAAATACAAAGGGAATCCTATTAAAGTACATCAAAATGTTGACGAGGAAATGCAACATTCCATTACCATGGAACATTTTGGACTATGGCTAAACTTATGGTATGCAACAATAGACGAGCTATTTGTTGGCGAAACCGCTTGGATTGCAAAAAACAGGGCTCAAAAAATGAGCACTATGCTATTTTTGAAAATTTTTGAACATCGGTCTACTAAATAATATTTCCTATTTTTAGTATGCTTGAAAAGCAAACCAAGAAAACTAGACCAAAAATGAACAACAAAAACTCAAGAAGGTCCTTTATAAAAAAGGCAACCTTAACATCTGCAGCTTTAACATCTGCACCAATTATACTGGCATCGCCCTATAAGGAAAAAATACTGCTTTCCAGAAATTATACAACAGAAGAATTTACGGCCAATGACCATATAAACCTTGCGCTTATTGGCACGGGGATACAAGGTATATTTGACACACAATCTGCGTTGAAAGTAAATGGGGTAAAATTGGTTGCCGCCTGCGACCTATATACTGGCAGATTGGATAGAGCCAAAGAATTATGGGGCGAATCTATTTTTGTTACTAGGGACTACAGAAAAATATTAGAAAGAAAAGATGTGGATGCCGTCATTATTGCCACGCCCGATCATTGGCATCAGAAAATTACTATAGAAGCGTTAAAAGCTGGTAAACATGTGTATTGTGAAAAACCAATGGTTCAAAAATTTGAGGAAGGTCAAGCGATTATAAAAGCGCAAAAAGAGAGTGGTAAAATTTGCCAGATAGGTAGCCAAGGAATGTCTTCGTTAGGTAATGAAAAAGCAAAAGAACTTTATGAGGAAGGAGCTATTGGGGATATCGTAATGTTAGATATGTACAACGACAGGTATTCTGCAGAGGGTGCCTGGCAATACCCTATACCACCAGATGCCGATCCTAAAAACGTAGATTTTGACACCTTCTTAGGGAATGCCCCGAAAGTACCCTATGAGCCTAAACGTTTTTTTAGATGGAGAAACTATCAAGATTATGGTACCGGTGTGGCGGGTGATTTATTCGTGCACGCTTTTTCTACGTTAAATCATGTCATCAGTTCTCATGGTCCCAATAGGGCCTTAGCCACAGGTGGGTTACGCTATTGGAAAGATGGTAGGGATGTGCCGGATGTTACCATTACCCTATATGATTATCCACAAACAGATACACATACAGCCTTTAACGCTGCTTTCCGTGTAAATTTCATAGCCGGAAGTGGTGGTGGTGGCGGCTTTAAATTGGTAGGTACGGAGGGCGAAATGGAAATAGGTCAGAACAGCGTTACATTGACACGCTCCAAATTAGGAATGATACCTAGCGGTTATTCCACAATATCGTTTACTGAAGCTATGCAAAATAAAATCATTAAAGGGTATGAAAGCCAAAATTTAGAATCGAGGGCTTCTTCACTTAGTACAGGTACCACGACCTGGGAAGCGCCTAAGGATTACAAAGGTGGTCACTACGATCATTTTTATAATTTCTTTACAGCAATTCGTGAAAATGGAAATGTAGTACAAGGTCCTACTTTTGGTTTAAGGGCTGCCGGAGCCGCATTGTTGGCAAATGAAAGCTATTTTAAAAAATACCCGATAGACTGGAATCCCACTACTATGAAATTAGTATAGAATTAAATGAAGCTGTCTAAAAAAGAGAATCATTTTCCGTTTATAAGTAGTGGAAAATTACAAGTTAAACTTTTTTGGACAGCCTTCTTTTTTATATTTTAAATGTTATCACGGGCAAGGTTGAGTGATTTGCGATATCCTCTCCTATACTTCCCATAAAAAAATGGGACAAGCCTTTTCTACCATGGGTAGGAACACCTATAAGGTCTGCTTTGGTTTCAGAACCATAATTTAAAACACCACGTTCTATATTGTAATCGTTATATACGGCTATATCCAAATCTTCAGCGGCATATTCACAAAACAATTTTATTCGTTCATTTATTTCATTAGTACTTAAAAAGTCATCCCCAGGCGTATTTACATATACTAATTTTAATTGCATAGAGAATGAATCTGCAATCTTTTTGGCCTTTGTTAAAGCCGCTACATATTCTTCTTTTAAATCACAGGCAAAAACCATCTGTTGGGGCATAAACGATACTAATTTGGATTTCACGACCAGTACGGGCGTATCCGAATTACGAACCACTTTTTCCGTGTTAGAACCGATAAACATCTCCTTTAAACCCTCAACACCATGACTTCCCATGACAATAAGGTCTGCGCCATGTTCTTTGGCGACTTCACTAATCTCACTAAATACTTTAAAATGCTTTATAATAGGGACGACTTTCACCCCTTTTAAGTACGATTTTTGTAAAAAGTCGTTCAAACGTTTCTCAGCAAGTTTTATAAGAAATACGGTTTGCTCTGGGTGAAAACCTTCTGAAGAAGTAAGCATGGCCTGGTTAAGCTCTAACATATGCAGAGCATATAAGGTAGCCTGCTTTTCTTTTGCTATGGAAGCGGCTATTTCAAAAGCATATTCGGATGTTTCTGAAAAATCTATGGGAACAATGATACTTTTCATAAGTAGAGCGTTAAGGTTAATACTTATACCGTCATCGAGAACAATCTCGTTTCTGGTGCTTTTTCATGTAGTTTTAAATCGAATGCCATACAGATATTACGAACAAAAGGTCTGCCTTTCTCCGTGATTTTTAGCTGGTAAGTGCTTATTTCCAACAAACCATCTTGACTCATTTCACTTAAACGATTCATAACTTCTGGAAGTTGCTTAAATTGCATCTCCTCATTAAACCATGAAGTTTCCATGTGGCACATTAAGTTTAAGATATGTTTTCTGATTACCACATCCTTATTGCTTAAAATGTGGCCCCTAAAAATGGGAATGATATCATTTTGAACCAAGTGTTGGTATTCCTCTAAATTTTTGACATTTTGCGCAAAGCCATACCAGCTATCACTAATACTAGAGGCACCCAAGCCTACCATAAGTTGGGTTTTAGAAGCAGTATATCCCATAAAGTTCCTGTGCAACTTTCCATTATTGAAAGACTTGTACAAAGAATCTGTCTTTAAGGCAAAATGATCCATTCCAATTTCAACATAACCGGCATCAGCTAAAATTAGTTTTCCTGTTTCATATTGATTACGTTTTTCCTCACCGGATGGTAAATCGGAATCTTTATAGCCTCGCTGTCCATTCCCTTTCAACCA
>CBFIGW010000011.1:0-39765 GCA_965662155.1 Maribacter sp.
TAAAGTATCTGATGATTTATGGGATAGATACCGATTGGCCAAGTCCGAAATAATCCCTTACGTAAGCAAGTAAAATTTATTCTACCACTAAATCTTTGAAACCCTTGGTCAAGAATTCTTGAGATTTTCCAGTCTCATCCAAATAAATAATATAGGCCTCTAAACTCCTATTATTGGACACAACTTTAAAAGCATCCTCTAAATCCATTGCCATAAAAGCGGTAGCATATGCATCTGCTGTAGCGCAATTATTAGCAATTATATTAACTCCTAAGGTTACGGAGTTTTTGGTAAACCCAGTTTTTGGATCAACGGTATGTACATATTTTTTACCGGTTACTTTATCTACCCTAAACTTTCTATAATTGCCCGAAGAAGCTAGTGCTTTGTCCTGTAAATTCAACAGTATCTTGGTACCTCTTTTATCTGTTGTTTCTGGGTCATCAATACCCACAAGCCAAGGTTTTTCCTTTGTTTTGTTAATGCCTTTCGCAACTAATTCCCCGCCTACTTCTATCAAATAATTATGGATTCCCTTATTCGTTAGCATCGCTGCTATTCTATCAATGGCATATCCCTTGGCGATGGCATTAAAATCAAAAAGAATTTGTGCATTGTCCTTCTTAACCCTATTATCCGGATTCAACACCACTTTGTCAAAACCTACGTATGCCAATAGACTATCCACCACAGTACTATCCATTGCAATTTGTTCCCCAGGACCAAATCCCCAGGCATTTACCAAAGTACCTACGGTTGGATCAAAATAGCCATTTGTTGCTTCATAAACTTCTTTTGATAATTGAAATACTTCTTGGAACATGTGATCGGTGACAACCGTAGAATCACCATGATTAATTTTAGATATGTCAGAATCTGGAATATATGTGGACATAGATCGATTAATGGCATTGAATACCGAATCTATTTCTTGTTGAAAATCATTTGACTCATGAGATAGGTAAATAATATTGTAGGTAGTACCCAAAGCTGGACCAACTGACTGGTTTTTCACCCAATTATCCTTTCTAGAACTACAGGCCAAATATAAAATTCCAATAGTTATTACTATGTATTTCCTCATTCTTTTATCTCAACTAATCCGTCATAATCCACAATATACTCTTCATCTAAATACACCGGTAAATTATGGTCTTTGGCGTTTACCAATCCTACTCCCGCATAAAATGTTCTTGCTTCAAACTTCAAGGCATGATCTCTCATTTTATTTAAATCGGACATAAAAAAATCCATGTCCTTGGGATCACCAGGATATTGTATGGCCTTTACAACAATAAATCTCATCTTTTTATCCTTGGTACAAACAAATTGTGGGTTTTTCCTGAGTTGGCTATTTACAGCTAAAAACTCAAATCCTTCCGCTTCCAGTTGTTTGCCAACCAAGTTCATGGCCAAATTATGAAGTTCTTGTTCTGTTAGTACGTGCATTTAAAACTAGTTCTAAAAAAACCGATATGAATTCATATCGGTTTTAATTAATCTATAATTTAGTTTTGATTAACCTCCAAAGTCGTCAAAACGAATATGCTCATCTGGGATACCGAAGTCCTCACCCATTTTCTGCACCGCTTTGTTCATTAATGGTGGACCACAGAAATATAATTCTATATCCTCAGGAGATTCATGATGATTAAGATAATTATCAATAACACAGTTATGGATAAAACCTACAAAACCATCTCCTGGTGCATCAATATTTTCTTTTACCTTCCAGTTATCTTCCTCTAATGGTTCCGATAATGCCAAGTAGAATTTAAAGTTAGGGAATTCCTTTTCCAATTTATAAAAATGATCCAAGTAAAACAATTCACGTTTAGATCTACCACCATACCAATACGTTACCTTTCTATTGGTCTTTAATGTTTTAAATAAGTGATATAGATGTGAACGCATTGGTGCCATACCAGCTCCACCACCTACATATAACATTTCTGAATCAGATTCATTTATAAAGAATTCACCATAAGGACCAGAAATCACACAATCATCACCTGGTTTAAGATTAAATATGTATGAAGAAGCAACACCTGGGTTAACATCCATCCAACCATTTTTGGCTCGATCCCAAGGTGGCGTAGCTATACGTACATTTAACATAATCTCACGACCTTCTGCTGGATAAGAAGCCATAGAATAAGCCCTTTCAACAGTTTCCGGGTTTTTCATTACCAATGGCCATAAATTAAATTTATCCCATTCTGCCTGAAACTTATCCGGTGTTTCGTGTTCTTCTGGATGCGCAGTAATATCAATATCAGAATATTTTACTTCACATTCTGGAATTTCAATCTGAATATATCCACCAGCTTTATAGCCCATATCTTCAGGAATCTCAACTACAAATTCCTTAATAAAAGAAGCTACATTGTAATTACGGACTACTTTTGCAGGCCATTTCTTAATACCGAATACCTCTTCTGGAATTGTAATTTCCATGTCTTGTTTTACCTTAACTTGACAGGCAAGACGGGCTCCTTGGTTCAATTCTTTCTTAGAGAAATGTGGAGTTTCGGTTGGCAATGCCTCACCACCACCAGACAATACATGACACTCACATTGGATACATGTTCCACCACCACCACATGCCGATGGCAAAAACACTTTTTGATTGCCCAAAGTAGTCAGTAAGGAACTACCCGATGCAACCTCAACCTTTTTTTCACCGTTAATGGTAATGGTCACAGGACCTGACGGCGATAATTTTTCTTTTGTAAACAACAATAGTGCAACCAAGACCATTAATAAGATCAAAAAGGCCACTACTGTGATTAATATTGTTCCACCTGTACTTGTAGCTAAAATCATTCCTATTTGTTTACGTCGTTATAAGAGATTTCTTTTTCATCAATCTCTTCTTTTTTTGATACCGCCTCTATTGAAGGCTCTTTTACCTTTTCTTCAATTTGTTGAACAGTTTCCTGTTGAGCTTCAGCGGCCGGTTCATCACCACCGGTTAACATACCTCCAAAACTTTGAAAACCAATACCCATTAAACCGGTAATTATAAATGTTATTCCCAATCCACGTAGAGGGGCGGGCACATTAGAGTAACGGATTTTTTCCCTTATGGCCGCAATTGCCAGAATGGCCAGGAACCATCCAATACCAGAACTAACTCCATAATTAAAAGCTAAGCCCAAAGTCTCTATTTGTCTAGACTGCATAAAAAGAGAACCACCTAGAATAGCACAGTTTACAGCTATCAATGGCAAGAAAATACCAAGTGAATTATAAAGTGAAGGCGAGAATTTCTCCACAACAATCTCTACTAATTGCACCATTGTTGCAATAGTCGCGATAAATAATATAAACGACAGGAAACTAAGGTTGTAATCCGCATATTCCGGACCTAACCATTCCAATGCACCGTCCTGTAATAAATATTTATCCAACAACCAGTTTAAAGGCACCGTAACCGCCAATACGAATATTACGGCAGCACCAAGACCAACGGCAGTGGTTACCTTTTTAGAAACGGCCAAATAAGAGCACATTCCTAAGAATACGGCGAATACCATATTGTCTATAAATATTGATCTAAAAAATAATTCTATATGCTCTAACATAATTTTATCTTAAGTATATCTTAGTTTTCCTCTATTAACGCCGGGTTTCTTGAACGCTGTACCCAGATTATGATTCCTACAACAATTAACGCAGCTGGTGGAATAATCATAAAACCATTATTTTCATATCCCGTAGCATACAAACCAGTTTTCTCAATTGGATCCCCTAATACAGGGATACCAAATAAGGTTCCAGAACCTAATAATTCCCTAAAGAAACCAACAATTATTAAAATAACACCATAACCTAAGGAGTTACCAATACCATCTAAAAATGACCTCCATGGACCGTTTGCCAAAGCAAAAGCCTCAAATCTACCCATGATGATACAGTTAGTAATTATCAAACCAACAAATACAGCTAGGGTCTTACTAAGTTCATAAGCAAATGCCTTTAGAACCTGATCTACTATAATTACAAGAGTTGCTACTACAATCAACTGTACTATAATTCTAATTTTAGAGGGAATAATGTTTCTCATTAATGAGATAACCACGTTACCAGCTCCTAAAACGAACATAACTGAAATAGCCATTACTACAGAGGCCTTGAGTTCAGCGGTAATTGCCAAAGCTGAACAAATACCTAAAACCTGAATGGTAATAGGATTATTATCCGCTAAGGGATCTAGAATAAGATTAGTATCTTTTTTTGATAAAAGTGCCATATTAATTGGTTCTAATCGTTTGTAAATAATCCTTATAAAGGTTAACTGTTTCCTTGATCATAGCCGAAACACCGTTCCCAGTAATCGTAGCTCCTGCCAAAGCGTCTACCTCATTATCGTCTTTTGTATTGTTCAATGGATCGTTGTTACCTTTTGCTACACTAATTCCTGCATAACGCGTACCGGACATAATGCTTTCTCCTTCAAAATCATCCATGAAGTAACGCTGATTGATGTTAGCGCCCAAACCAGGAGTTTCTCCCTTATGGTCAAAATAAACACCCTGAACCACCATGTTATTGTCCAAAGCAATGAAACCCCAAATAGCATCCCATAAGCCTTTACCGTACATAGGTATGATATAAAACTTTTTACCGTCTTTTTCTCCAATGAACAAAGGTAGTTCTGGAGTTTGACCCTTTGAAGCCAATGCCAACTGTTTTTTGACATCAATTAGATAAGCTTCATCATTATTAAGGATTTCATCACCCTTTATAACCAATTGCTCTTTGATATACTTTGAAAATTCCTCCTCTACAACATCGGTAGGAACGAAACTGACACTACCCTTTCCTTCATTTTCATTTACACCCATAGCGTAAAGAATATTCTGTTGCTTTTCAAAGCGCATGTTCTCATCAATTCTATCGCTAAGACTGGAGGCTAAAAAAGCCAAAATGGAACCTACAACCACTACCATTACCGCTGCAAAAACAACGGTGTATACGTTTTTATCTGTATTTACTGCCATAATTAAACCGTTTCAGCTTTAAGTTCGGCCGCTTTACCATCCGAATCTTTCGGAAGTACAACAGCATTCTTTAATCTTTTCATTCTACGTTTTACATTGCCCTGTATCACATAATGATCTATGGTCGGCGCAAATACATTCATTAACAAAATTGCTAAGAATACACCCTCTGGATAAGCAGGATTGAAAACACGAATCATTACTGAAATAAAACCGATTAAGAAACCATAAATCCATTTACCCTTATTAGTCTGAGAACCTGTAACCGGATCAGTAGCCATATAAACAATACCAAAGGCAAGCCCACCTACAATTAAATGCTTCCAGAAATCGAAGCTCATTAATCCGTAGAATTTACTTGTTTCTGTAATCCAACCCATTTCTACGACTTGATTAAAGATTAGTCCCATTACCAAAGAGCCCAATACGGCACTAAGCATAATTCTCCAACTAGCTATCTTACTAAAAACCAAGAATAGGCCACCAATAAGAATTAAAAATGCTGAGGTCTCACCTACAGACCCTGGAATAAAACCAAAGAACATATCAGAAACAGAGTAACTCATTTCAGCCCCTTTGTTCTGGGCCAAATATCCAAGTATGGTCTCTCCAGAAATAGCATCCGGTCCACCTGCACGCTCAACAGCTTCATGAACCCAAACTTTATCACCACTCATCCATGTTGGATAGGCAAAGAATAAAAATGCCCTAATGGTCAATGCAGGATTTAATATATTCATTCCTGTACCTCCAAAAACTTCTTTACCGATAACCACACCAAAAACAACCGCCACGGCCAACATCCATAATGGCGTATCTACAGGCACAATTAATGGCACCAACATCCCTGTTACCAAATACCCTTCTTCAACTTCATGTCCTTTAATTACAGCGAATATAAATTCAACTATTAACCCAACACCATAAGAAACAACTACCAATGGTAAAACCTTAATTATACCAATCCAAAAATTATCCCATGTTAAGAAATGCTCCATAACCGAGAAGTTCTCTGGAAATCCGTTAATTGCGGAATAGTGTTGGTAACCGGCATTGAACATAGAAAACAACAATACCGGCACCAAAGCCATAATTACCGTATTCATGGTCCTTTTTAAATCATCTGCTGCTTTTACATGCGTTCCACCTGCATGTGTAGTCTCATCTGGAGTAAACAAAAAAGTATGAAAGGCATTGAAAGCGGGTGCCATCTTTTTGCCTTGATACTTAAGTTTAAGCTCGTGCAATTTACTTTTTATACTCATTTTTTATCCGATTTCTTTTTGTAATAAATCCAATCCCTCTCGTATAATTTTTTGGTGCGGCTGCTTGGAGATACAAATAAATTCTGTTAATGAAAAATCCTCTGGAGCCACTTCATATAAACCAAGTTGCTCCATCTCATCTAAATCTTTAACCATACATGCCTTTAGCAATTGCATTGGGTAAATATCCAAAGGAAAAACTTTTTCATATTGTCCCGTAACCACAAATGCCCTATGCTCACCATTGGTATTGGTGTTTAAGTCATATTTTTTATTTGGCTGCAACCATGAAAAAGTCAAAGCTCTAGTCGTAGATATTTTATTGAATATAGGTTTATTCCATCCAAACAATTCATAGTCATCACCCTCGGGTATAACACTAACTGTATTGTTATAGAAACCTAGGCAGCCATCAGGACTACTTTTAGAACCTGTAAGCACGTCACCATTTATCACCCTAAAATTCTCCTCGTTTACGCCACTTGCATATAGAAAGGTAGATATTTCAGCTCCAATTTTTGTGGTATAGTATTTTGGGCTTTTAACAGAAGAACCTGCCAAAGCAACCAATCTTTCCGCATTGAATATTCCTGTCAAAAGGAATTCTCCGATAATTATTAAGTCTTGCGGTGTAACGGTCCAAACCAATTCACCTTTGTTTATTGGGTCTATTTTATTTATCTGCGTTCCTATCAAACCTGCAGGATGTGGTCCTGAAACCTTATGCAATTCCACACCTTGTAATCCAGCCAATGGAGAATTTCCATTTTTACCTACAGACACATGTACCTTACCAGGAGTCAACTTACCCAACGCAGTGACAGCAGCTTGCAATTCCGCTTCCTTACCCTGCAATATATAATCTACATCAGCCGCCAATGGCCCTGTAGCATACCCGGAAATAAATATTGACTTTGGCGTAGTATCGGGATTAGCAACTACATCATAAGGTCTTTGCTTTATAAATGGCCAACATCCGCTTTTCAAAAAAGCAACCTTGATAGCCTCCTTAGAAGAATTTTCCACATCTAATTTAGGATGCGAGATACTTTTTTGTGTTTTATCGGCAAGTATTTTTACCGTTAAAATTCTCCTTCTAGCACCTCTTTGAATCTCCACAAGCTCTCCACTTACCGGAGAAACAAAAAGCATGTCTTCAACATTCTTATTGTAAAATAGTGGTTCTCCCGCTTTAACCTCAGCACCTTGCTTTAAAAGCATTTTTGGTGTAATTCCGTGAAAATCTTCAAGATTCAAAGTATAAACATTACTCAATACTGCCTTAGAGGTTGTTTGTTCAGCAGCACCTACCATATTAATGTTCAGACCTTTTTTAATTCGAATGTCTTTAGACATATATTACAGACCTTAGGTTATCAAAATTTGGTGCAAATTTACTACTAAAAGAAAAGTTTTCATAATTATTATCTTATAATTTCCGCATTCTGTCGATGTTAATTTTTTCGGCATCCTTTTTGTTTACCTTTACCCCAAAAAACAACTATAAAATGCGTTTATTTCTTAAACATCTTTTGTTTCTTTTGTTTTTCCAAGGAATCTTTGCACAGGTACAAAAAGAAGTAAATCCACCCTCAAATATAAAATCCATTGTTTTTAGAGGTCCTACTGAAGACCAATTTCCAGTTATCAAACTAGGGGAATCTATATTTTTGGAATTTGACGACCTGTTGGCCAATGAACAGGACTATTATTATAAAATAGTGCATTGTGATTATGATTGGACACCATCTAAACTTTTAAAATCCCAATTTTTAAAGGGTATAGACAACCAGCGTATCATCAACTACGAGAATAGTTACAGCACATTGGAAACCTACTCCAATTACCAATTAACAATACCCAACAATAATGTTAGTTTAAAAGTTAGTGGTAATTATGTTTTAGAAATCTATAACAATAGGTACGAACTTCAATTTTCTAGACGTTTTATTGTTTTTAAGGATATTGTAAAAGTCAGCGCTACCGTAAAACGTTCACGGGATTTTGAATTTCTAAATGAAAAACAAGTGGTTCAATTTTCCATAAATTCAGGAAACTTTAGACTGGTGAACCCTAAAAAAGAAGTTAAAGTAGCCATCTTACAAAATTATCATTGGCCTACTGCAATTATCAACATTGCCCCACAGTTCACATTAGGAAATGAATTGGTATACAAATACGACCAAGAAACATCTTTTTTTGGTGGAAATGAGTATTTACTTTTTGACACTAGTGATTTAAGGGCACCTAGTTCCCAAATCGCACAAATTGAAATTGGCGAGCTTTATGAGCATTATTTGTTTTCCGATACTTTCAGAAATAGCAAACCTTATACCTATTTTCCAGATATCAATGGGGATTTTGTTATAAGAACCTTGCAGGGAGACAATTCCTCCAGAGAAGCAGAATATTCTTATGTACATTTTAGCTTGCCTTATGAAGAAACCCTCGGTCTTGATGATGTTTATATATATGGCAAATACAACAATTATGCTTTTACCGATGAAAACAGAATGACCTATAACGAAGACACCGGTATGATGCAAGCTACTTTAAAGCTTAAACAAGGGTTTTACAATTATAAGTTTGCCACTAAAGATGATAAAGAAAACATAAGAACCAATGCCGTTAGCGGTAATTTCCATTTCACCGAAAATAATTATCTTATTTTGGTATATTACAGAAATTTTGGCGATATGTATGATAGCATTATCGGTGTAGGAACTACCAACTCTAGAACGATCAGTAACTAATCTAGTTAGCTTAACACCCTATGGAGACCAGGCCTAGCGTAAATACTTCAGGGAGATACAGATTACAACACAGAGGCGTTGAATGCTTAAACTGTAATCATCCATTAGATATTAGCGACAAATATTGTCCAAATTGCTCACAGGCCAACAGCACCAAAAAGCTCACTTTAAAAGATTTTTTTGAAGAGTTCTTTTCCAACATTATTTCCTATGACTCTAGGCTTTTAAAAACACTGATTTCACTATTAACAAGGCCGGGAAGCATTACCAAAGATTACATTTCCGGCAAAAGGATGTCCTATACAAACCCTTTTAGATTCTTATTGAGCTTGGCCATCATTTACTTTCTTTTGATGGGCGCAAGCAGCAATTTTGAAAGTTTGGATAAATATGGTTCTGATTCTAGCAACATAAACCTGACCCAACCTTTTATTGACCGTTTAACCATTAATGACGAAGTAGTAGAAGCAGAAAAAGAAGCGTTAATTACCCAATGGGACTCCCTAGGAATAGACTCACTCATCAATAATAATGCACGAATAAAAGATTCCATAATTCTAGCTGATCCATTAAAGGAGATAGAAGCGGCGGGAAATAAAAGTTTTATTAATAGACACTTTAGGAAACAAGAAATATTTACAACTTTAATTGAAAATGATACACTGTTCACCTTTGCCGAAACAAAAGAAAAATACGGTTTGGAAAATACCAAAAGCAATGAATTCGCTTTCGGCACAGCAAAAAGTTTTATCAAGGCCAAAAAGCAACCCGGAGCCTATATTAATTCATTGTTTTCTAAGCTACCTGTAACCACTTTTTTCTTTCTTCCAGTCTTTACATTATTCATTTGGCTGATGTATATCAGAAAAAAATACAATTACACCGATCATTTGATATTTAGTTTTCACAATCAATCTTTGTTATTTATCTTGCTCATTGTTAGCTATTTAATAGATTCTATATTTGGGTCGGATAGTGGTGGGATTTTCATATTGATTTTTGGTATCTACCTTTACAAAGCAATGCGAAATTTCTATAAACAAGGAAGATTTAAAACTATTGTTAAATACATTTTCCTTAATTTTATTTTCATTATTTTAGCAAGTATTGGAGTAGCATTATTTATAGCTGGCAGCATATTTACTTACTAGCATATTATGACGACACAGGTAACAAAAGGAATTAAAGTCTCTGTAAAGACAAATTTTGAAGGAACGTTCTTTAAGAACTACAAAATGCATTATGCCTTTGGTTACACAATTACCATTGAAAACCAGAGTAAAGACTCCGTACAACTTACGTCAAGACATTGGGAAATTTATGATTCTTTGAATGAATTGGAAACTTTGGACGGCGAAGGTGTAATTGGCAAAAAACCTGTAATTAAACCTGGAGAGTCACACACTTATAATTCCGGTTGTTTGTTAACCTCGCCAATTGGAGCAATGAAAGGCCATTATAACATGGTGAATTTTAGCTCCACTGAAAAATTTAGGGTCTACATCCCCACTTTCAAATTCAGCGCACCTTTCGCACTTAACTAATCGTTTTTTATAACACTCTTTACTACCTTTGTTATAATATAAAAATTATAACATCATATTACTATGGGTAAAGGATTTTTCCAAGTTCCAACTGCAATTAACGAACCTATAAAGAGCTATGCTCCAGATACGCCTGAGCGCGATGCAGTCTTAAAACAATATAAAGCATATTATAATAATCAAGTTGATGTACCAATGTTCATTGGCGGTGAGGAAGTGCGTACCGGAAACACAAAACCTATGTCGCCACCACATGACCATAAGCATGTTGTGGGTAGTTATCACTTAGCCGATAAAGAGCATGTAGCAACAGCCATAAGCAATTGTTTGGTATCGAGAGAGGCATGGGCCGATTTGGCCTGGGAACAAAGAGCTGCCATATTCTTAAAGGCAGCTGACCTTATTGCTGGTCCGTATAGAGCAAAAATCAATGCCGCTACTATGATGGCGCAGTCAAAGACCATTCATCAGGCAGAAATTGATGCGGCTTGCGAATTAATTGATTTCCTAAGGTTCAACGTGGAGTACATGTCCCAGATATATGAAGAACAACCAGATTCTGCCGAGGGTATTTGGAACCGTGTAGAATATAGACCGTTAGAAGGATTTGTCTATGCGATTACGCCATTCAATTTTACCGCCATTGCCGGAAATCTACCTGCTAGTGCAGCCATGATGGGTAACGTAGTGGTATGGAAACCCAGTGATAGCCAAATATTTTCTGCCAAGGTCATAGTAGACATTTTTAAAGAAGCGGGATTACCCGATGGCGTCATTAATGTGGTATATGGAGACCCTGTTATGATAACCGAAACTATTTTGGCCAGTCCAGATTTCTCTGGTATTCACTTTACAGGTTCTACCCATGTATTCAAAGAATTATGGAAACAAATAGGCAATAACATTCACAACTATAAAACTTATCCAAGAATAGTTGGGGAAACGGGTGGTAAGGATTTTATAATATCCCATCCTACAGCAGTCTCAAAACAAGTGGCCACCGCAATAACCAGAGGTGCATTTGAATTTCAAGGACAAAAATGCAGCGCAGCCTCTAGGGTTTATTTACCAAAATCAACATCAAAGGAAATCCTAGATTTTGTGAAAGCAGATTTGGACTCCATGAACAAACCTGGATCACCGGAAGACATGTCCAATTTTATAACAGCCGTAATACACGAGGCTTCTTTTGATAAATTGGCAAAATATATAGACCAAGCTAAATCTGATAAAAATGCAGAGATTATTGCCGGTGGAGGTTATGACAAATCCAAAGGTTATTTCATAGAGCCAACGGTCATCCTTACCACCGACCCTAAATACACCACAATGGAAACAGAGTTATTTGGACCTGTGGTGACCATTTATGTTTATGAGGACATGAAATGGACCGAAACTCTGAATTTAGTGGATTCAACATCAGAATACGCGCTCACAGGTGCCGTATTGGCCCAGGACAGGTATGCTATTGATGAGGCAACCAAAAAATTACAAAATTGCGCAGGTAATTTCTATATCAATGACAAACCAACAGGAGCTGTTGTAGGTCAACAGCCTTTTGGTGGTGCTAGGGCCTCCGGGACAAATGACAAAGCAGGATCCGCACAAAATCTATTACGCTGGGTTTCGCCAAGATTAATAAAAGAGACATTTGTTACCCCAACAGATTATCGATATCCGTTCTTAGGTTAACTGACTGACAATAAATTAATTACAAAAAAACAAAATCTTTATTGATTTTTAAGTACCTTGATAACCTCCAAGGAAAATCCTTGGAGGTTATCAAAAAACACACGAAGTAAAATGAAAAAAATAGCCATATTACTTACAATGATGGTGGTTTGCGCTACATATGCGCAAGACCAATTAACCCAAGGCACTATAAAAGGGGTATTAACTGGCAATCAAGCTCAAGTTATTCAGTTAGCAGAAGCTTTTTCCGAAGAGCAATATGATTGGAGACCTTCTGAAGGTGTGAATTCCGTGGGAGAAGCCCTGTTACATGTGGCAGGCGGTAATTATTTCTTGGCATCAAAATTAGGTTTTGCCCCACCAGAAGATGTGGACATGATGGCAATTGGAAAAATCACCGGCAAAGACAACATTATAGCAGCCTTAAAAAAATCCAATGAATTTGTCCTTGAAAAAATTACTATGGTCGAAGACGAACAATTAAATGAAGAAGTTGATTTTGGATTTGCCAAAATGAACAAACTCGGTGGTCTTTTAATGATTATGGAACACAATGGTGAACATAAAGGTCAGTTGATCGCATATGCCAGATCTAATGGCGTTGTTCCACCATGGAGTAAGTAAAATCATATTCTTAGAAATTAAAAAAGGTGCCAATAGGCACCTTTTTTATTTCCTAATGTTTAACTTATTACTTATCCCATATTTAAATTAAGAACGACTTAAAAAAGGTACATATTTAGATTTCTTCAGATACAATCACAAATTCAATGTAAATTTAACGTTAATTAATTGTAAATTAATAGTTAATCATTTATATTTAACTCATTATGATGCATTATAGATTATATAAAACAGTAAAAGTCTACTTCATTTCCATACATCTATATATTTGGAGACAAATAAAAATTTATGCAACAAAATGCCGCAGAGGGTACTACGGAATACTTAGTTTATAACATTCAACCTTTATACTTCAAAGGAATGTAAACTACCTTTTTGGTTTCAAAAAATTCATCATCAAAGTAATCGGTAAGATTAAAAATTTCTGCAGTTTTATATGTTGCCAGTTCTTCCTCAAGATTACCTCCCTTTAAATATAGAATACCGTTCTTTCTTTCATGGATTGACTCTTTTTTGATTTTACCTTTAATCCAAAAAACAAAGGTTGGCATGGCAGCCACCGCCCTACTAACTATAAAATCATACTTACCTGGAATTTCCTCAACTCTTTTATTAATGGTTTTTACATTGGTGAGTCCAAGACCATCAATAACTTCATCCACTACCTTAATTTTCTTTCCAATGGAATCCACTAAAGTAAACTTTGTTTCTGGAAACAAGATTGCCAAAGGAATACCGGGAAAACCGCCACCAGTTCCCACATCCAAAACCTCGACCCCAGGCATAAAAGTTTGTATTTTGGCAATACCCAAAGAATGCAAGACATGTCTTAAGTAAAGCTCATCTATATCCTTTCTAGATACTACGTTTATTTTTTGATTCCAATCTTTATACAATTCTTCTAATAAAATGAACTGATTTTTCTGATTTTCGGATAAATTGGGAAAATATTCAAATATGTTTTCAACTGTCATGCTTATCTTTGTAAACTAATAATTTTAGTATATTCACTTTGCAAAGATTTCCTTTTTAATTTATCTATCAAATTAATCAGATATCTATTGTAAAACATTTTATTATAAAGCTTATCATATATGGAACAAAAAACCGTTCGTTTCTCAAGGAAAGATTCCACACAATTTTTTAAAACCTTGAATTCTAGAGTAAACGATTATTTCAAAAACAATAAAATCAAAAAAACTGGAAATTGGAGATTACATTTAAAAACAATAATAATGTTTACGTTATTCTTGGCTCCATATTTTCTAATTCTCACATTAGGTCTACCTACTTGGGCCAATGTACTACTTACTATAGTTATGGGAATTGGTATGGCCGGAGTCGGGATGAATGTTATGCATGATGGCAACCACGGTTCCTATTCCAATAAAAAATGGGTAAATAAAATAATGGGAAGTAGCATTTATATTTTAGCTGGCAATGTTTATAATTGGCAGGTACAGCATAATGTTCTGCACCACACCTATACCAACATCCATGAACACGATGAGGATATGGAAGCTGGTAGGATTTTACGATTTTCCAAACACGCAGAATGGAAAAAACATCATAGGTTTCAACATTACTACTCCGTTTTCCTTTACGGCCTTTTAACATTTAACTGGGCCATTACTACAGATTTTCAGCAAATGTACCGTTATATGAAGCGCAGATTATCCTATGGAAAATTACCAAGTGCAACAGTAAACTGGAGCACCCTAATAATTACAAAACTACTTTATATTACGATTTGGATAGTTTTACCAATGTTGATTTTAGATATTGCTTGGTGGAAAATCTTAATTGGGTTTTTCCTAATGCATTATGTGGCCGGGGTAATTCTAAGTGTCGTATTTCAATTGGCCCATATCGTTGACGATGCACAAACTCCTCTCCCGGACGAAAGTGGTAACATGAAGAATACTTGGGCCATTCACCAGTTGTTCACAACGGTTAATTTTGGAACTAAAAACCGAATTGTAAATTGGTTTACAGGAGGTTTGAACCACCAAGTTGAACATCATATATTTCCTAATATTAGCCATGTTCATTACACAAATATTTCCAAAATTGTGAAACAGACGGCAAAGGAATTTAATTTACCATACAACGAGTATAAAACTACTAGAAAAGCTATAATTTCGCACTTTAAACATTTAAAGAAATTAGGGCAACAGCCTACATTACAGTACTAGTAATTTTTTAAGTAACATGAGCGATCAATTATCTGACAGGATTAACAGTTTATCACCGTCCGCAACTTTGGAAATGGCGGCAAAGGCCCGTGAATTAAGAGCTTCGGGAAAAGACATTATTGGCTTAAGTCTTGGGGAGCCAGATTTCAATACGCCAGACTATATTAAAGAGGCTGCCATACAGGCCATAAAAGATGATTATAATTCTTATACCCCTGTTGATGGTTATGTAGATTTAAAAAAAGCTATCGCCACTAAGTTCAAAAGAGACAATGGCTTAACATATGAAGCTTCGCAAATAGTTGTTTCTACCGGGGCAAAACAAGCGCTTTACAATATTGCACAAGTAGTACTAAATGAAGGTGATGAGGTAATATTACCCTGTCCTTACTGGGTAAGTTATGCCGATATAATAAAACTTGCCGATGGTGTACCGGTAGAAGTTCCAACCACTTTGGAAAATGACTTTAAAATGACCCCTGAGCAATTGGAAGCGGCCATAACACCAAAGACAAAAATGCTATGGTATAGTTCTCCATGTAACCCAAGCGGCTCTATTTATAGCAAGGATGAATTACGTGGATTGGCAGATGTGCTTCAAAAATATCCTCAAATTGTTGTAGTTAGTGATGAAATATACGAACATATAAATTATGGGGTTACCGAACATGCCTCTATGGCTATGTTTGATGATATGTATGATCGTACGGCAACCGTTAATGGTGTTGCAAAAGCATTTGCAATGACAGGCTGGAGAATTGGTTACATAGGCGCTCCCAGCTACATTGCAAGAGCCTGTAACAAGTTACAAGGACAGGTAACAAGTGGTGCTAATTGTATTGCACAGCGCGCCGTTATAACTGCATTAGAAGAGTCACCGGATCGCATACAGTACATGGTTGATCAATTTAAAGAGCGAAGAAAACTAATACTGGGCCTTTTAAATGATATTAAAGGATTTAAATGCAACGAGCCAGAGGGTGCTTTCTACGTTTATCCAGATGTAACAGCATATTTTGGAAAAACTATTAACGGTTCAAAGATCAACAATGCATCAGATTTTGCAATGTACCTATTGGAGAATGCAAATGTTGCTACGGTAACAGGTGATGCCTTTGGAAATGGCAATTGCATTAGAATATCATATGCAGCATCCGTAAGTGAAATCAAGGAAGCTATTAGTAGAATTAAGGAAGCTTTATCCTAGATAGATAACAAAAACAATATAAAAAGCCCCATATTAATTAATATGGGGCTTTTTTATTGTTATACATTTCAACAATTTATATTGATTTAAATACGCTTCCAAAAATATGGAGTTAATAAGATTAGAACTGTAAACAATTCTAGTCGCCCCGCCAACATTAAAAACCCACACCACCATTTGGCCAAATCTGGAAGGCTATTGAAATTACTTACGGGATTTAGACTACCCAAAGCAGGTCCTACATTACCTAATGATGAGGCAGCTCCACCAATGGCAGATTCAAAATCCAATCCCAAAAAGCCCAGTACCATGGCACCAATAATAAACAAGAGCATATACAAAACAAAGAATCCAATAATATTATAGACTATTTTCTCCTTTACCGTCTTATTATTATATCGTACTGGTATTATAGCATTGGCATGTAATGTGCGCTTAAATTCCATAATACCGTTTTTAATAATCAACAAGTGTCGCATTACTTTAATACCCCCTGCGGTAGAACCTGCCGATCCTCCGAGAAAGAAAAGCCCAAAAAAGAATATGGTTAAAAATGGAGTCCAAGCGGTAAAATCAGCGCTTACGAACCCAGTTGTTGTAATCACTGCAACAACCTGAAACAAAGAATGTCTAAAAGAACTTTCCGCCTTTCCCAGCACCATTGGATAACCTGATATTTCAGTACTTAAATTAGCTTGAAAATAAATCACCAGTGCAGCAACTATAGTCGCCAAAACAGTAAACAAAGCATAATACCTAAACTCTTCATCTTTAAACACTTTTTGAACTTTACCCTTAAAGGCAAAATAGCTTAGCACAAAATTACTACCTGCCAAAAACATAAAGAAAATGACTATATATTGAATTACCGGTTGGTCGTTCCAGTGGGCCAAACTAGCGTTTTTAGTCGAAAAACCTCCAGTAGACAGAGTGGCCAAAGCATGATTGATAGCATCAAAAAATGACATCCCAGCTACCTTTAACAAAATAGTTTCCGCAACGGTATATCCAAAATAAATGAGCCATAAGCGCTTTGCCGTATCGGTTATTCTTGGGTGCAGTTTATCAGAACTTGGTCCAGGGGCTTCGGCAGCGAACAACTGCATTCCACCAATTCCCAATAATGGCAAAATAGCGATAGCAAGCACTATAATCCCCATACCCCCTATCCAATGGGTTAAGCTTCGCCAAAAAAGAATTCCTTTTGGCAGTGCCTCAATATCATCTACAACTGATGCTCCTGTAGTGGTATATCCAGAAATAGTTTCGAAAAATGCATTGGTAATATCCGGTATGGCTCCAGAAAAAATATAAGGCAACATTCCGGAAAGCGACATCACTATCCAACCAAAAGTCACTATGATATACCCTTCTTTTTGCTTTACTTCTTTTCGATGCCCCCTGGTATAATACATGGCAAAAACACCGCCAAACATGGTAGAGATAGAGGCCAACAAAATGCTTAAGGTAGCACCATCTTTGTATATACCACTTACCAGTGCAGCCAACAGCATGAAACCCCCGTTGCACAAGAGCAAGAGTCCCATCAAATGAAATATAATTCTAGAATTTAGGCGCATGTTATAGGAACATTCGTTCTATTTTAGGTATTTCTTCTGGATGACAACACACAACTACCCTATCACCTTCCTTAATTTCAAAACCACCCAAAGCAATAATACCTTTATCATCACGAACAACGCCACCAATGGTTGCAGCCTTAGGAAAATCTAACTCCCTGATAGTGGAACCCGTTACTTTGGAATCTTTTTTAACTATAAACTCCAATATTTCCGCATTTAAATTATTCAAACGCATTAAAGCTACTACTTCTCCTTTTCTAATATGACGGAAAATGTTGTTGGCGGCCAACAGTTTTTTATTGATAAGTGTATCAATACCTATAGAATGTGAAAGCTGAAAATAATCCATATTCTCTACCAAGGCTATGGTCTTTTTAATGTATTTGGATTTTGCCACCAAGCATGACATAATATTAGTTTCGGAATTACCGGTAACCGCTATAAAAGCATCCATGGACTCCAAACTTTCCTCTTCCAAAAGCTCAACATTTCTTCCATCACCATTGATCACAAGGGCATTTGGCAAATCATCTGCCAAATCAAAAGCCTTCTCCTTACTTTTCTCTATAAGTTTTACATTGAATTTTTTAGCACAAAGGTCTCTAGCTGTTTTAAAACCGACTTTGCTGCCACCCAATATCATTACATTTTTGATTTCCTCTTTTTTCTTACCTGTAAGCTTATAAAGTTCGTCCACACCTTCTTTTACGGTAATAAAATAAACCTGATCCCCTTCTTTGAATAGGGTATCACCTCTCGGTATCACAGTATATTGGGTCCCTAAACGTTGTAACGCAATGGGCATAAAATGTAACTCAGGAAAAATATTCGCTGCTTCTTTTACCATTTTACCAACAAAAGGCGCGGATTTAGGAAGGGAAACCCCAACCATAATCAACTTACCATCCTCAAACTCATAGGTGTCGTTGAAAGCAGATTTATTAAGCAATAATTGAATTTCCGTTGCCGCTAGTGCTTCAGGTGAAATAAGCTCATCAATACCTAATTCTGAAAATCGTAAAATATCCTTATTGTAAACAAACTCGGTGTTGGAAATTCTAGCAATTGTTCTTTTACAGCCCAATTGCTTGGCCAACATACACAAGGTAATATTGGTTGTTTCCGATGAAGTAACACCAATTACCAAATCTGAATCTTGAACTTTGGCATCTTTTAATAGGGATATAGAAGTAGCATCTCCCTTTAACACCCTTATATCCAAATGATTGTCCGCATAAGAAAGACTTTCTTTATTTGTATCTATTAAGGTAATGTCCTGAGATTCGTAAGAAAGTAATTTGGCCAAATGAAATCCGACCTCACCTGCTCCGGCAATAATAATCTTCATTTATTTCTTTAGCTCACTTTATTCAGAAAAAAAGATATTCTAATCTTAATTTACATTGTTACAGCAAGGCGAACAATTTCTGAAATCAGCTATTAATACAGCGCAAAATTACACAATTTAAAATAGCTATCCACTTATTTTAAACATTTAAGAAACCGTATACTTGCCTGCAGGTATGAATATCATAAAGATACACTAGCTAAGTTGTATCTTTGCCAAAAAAAATTCCATGTCAGAAAAGGTCACCCCTTATAAAGACTCACAACTTGGTAAAAAAGAACAGGTTACCAAAATGTTTGATGCTATTTCCAAAGACTATGATGGACTTAACCGTGTCATTTCTTTTGGCATTGATGTTAAGTGGAGAAAAAGACTCGTACAACTTCTTAAAAAAGAGCAGCCAAACGCGGTTTTAGATATTGCAACGGGTACTGGAGACCTGGCTATAGCTTTGACCAAAACCGGGGCAAATAAAATTATTGGTTTAGACATCTCACCTGGGATGCTATCAGTTGGTAAAGAAAAAATAAAACAAAAAAATCTTGAGAACACTATAGAAATGATAGTTGGCGATAGCGAAAAGTTGCCTTTTGATGATGCTTCGTTTGATGCTGTTACCGTATCTTTTGGTGTTAGAAACTTTGAAACATTAGAAATTGGGCTTTCTGAAATTTATAGAGTATTAAATTCCAACGGAACACTTGCCATCCTAGAAACATCCGTGCCAACCAAAACACCATTTAAACAAGGTTATCATTTATATACAAAATACATTCTACCTGTTATTGGTAAAATTTTCTCCAAAGACAATTCCGCCTATGGTTATTTAAGCGAATCCGCCGCTGTTTTTCCACATGGTGAAAACTTCAACAATATTTTACGCAAAATTGGGTTTATAGATGTAACGAATAAACCTCAAACCTTTGGGGTAGCATCTATTTATCTAGCTAAAAAAAGATAGTTTACAGAACTGTTTGGGCTAAGCAACTGGAGTAACATACGGTAAATGAGGAAATGGGTATTAATTGGTTTTGTAATATTAATTGGAGCACAGCATGTAAACGCCCAATTTAACGAGAACCCTGTTCTTAATAAAGAGAACGAAGACAAGAAATTTCTTAACTGGGGATATTTCCTAGGTTTCAATCAATATGATTTTAAGTTTGATTACAAAGATAATTTGGGTTTTGACACTTCAGGAAAAGATTTAACAACTGTTCAAGTCGCCAAATCGCTAGGCTTTAATGTTGGTCTTATAGGTGAAATGCGAATTAACAAATTCTTTGACCTACGCTTTGAACCAGGCTTGCATTATACTTCCAGAACATTAGGATTTCCTGGATTTGAAGATGAACGAGATGCACTACGTGAAGTAAAATCAACCTATATTAATTTTCCATTACTGATAAAAGCGAGTACAAAACGACTAGGTAATTGGAAACCATTTGTAATAGGGGGTGCATCTGCAACATTAAATCTAGGTAGTAATGAAACAAGCCTTGACGATAATCTTGCCCGTACTTTTAGAATGACAAAATGGGTCTACAACTATGAACTGGGATTTGGGATCGATTTCTATCTGGAGTATTTTAAATTTAGTCCTTCTATAAGAGGTGTTTTTGCATTGACAGATGAACTTATTCGCGACAACGACCCTAATAGCCCTTGGACAGGTAATATCGATGCCATGAAAACCAGAGGTATATTTATCAATTTCACGTTTGAATAAATCTCACTTAGAGATTTTAGCCCCTTCTAATTTCATTTAACAAAATAGCAGTTGCAGTACCCACGTTTAGGCTCTCTGTTGTTTGTTTACCGTACTGTGGTATAGCTATAGATTTTTCGCAAAAATCTTTTACCGTTTTAGAAATGCCACTGCCTTCATTAC
The DNA here is from genome assembly GCA_965662155.1 of Maribacter sp. GTDB lineage: Bacteria > Bacteroidota > Bacteroidia > Flavobacteriales > Flavobacteriaceae > Maribacter. Next base: position 21,109 of record CBFIGW010000011.1, read on the forward strand.
CCATAACAAGAATACCTTTTTTAGGCAACAAAATATCATTCACATTTTCACCATCCATAAAGGAGCCATATATGGGTAAAGTAACCTCAGCAAAAAATTCTGGCAGTTCTAAGTATGCAACGGATACTCTAGCAATAGAGCCCATAGTTGCTTGAAGAACCTTAGGGTTAAAACAATCGACAGTGGTATTGGAACAAACTAAATTTTGAATACCGTACCAATCGCATAATCTTATAATCGTACCCAAATTGCCAGGATCTTGTACGCCATCTAATACTAACACCCAATCATCAAAACTAAGGGATTTAGAGCTAGGCATATGAAACACACCCAATACACCATTCGGATTTTTTAAAGCACTAATTTGACCAAATTCCTTTGACGATATTTTTTCGCCACCGTACTCAACAAAATAATGCCCATTAACCTCATCAGTTAAAATTTTAAATACCTTAAATTTTGCCGTCAATAACTCTTCCACAGCCTTTTTACCTTCAATAACAAATAGACCATGTTGGTTTCGGTACTTTTTTTGCTGTAGACTTTTTATAAGTTTCAATTCACTTTTGACAACCATACAAATAATGTATTTTTGATTTCTATGAGGACGGCAATATGTTCAACTAACAACTTAGCAAAATTAAGCTTATTCTTGCTTCTAGCAATAATTTCGCAGTCCTGCAATTCCCTAAAGAAAATTGAAGAGGATGAATACCTTATTGTAAAAAACACAATACTTATAGATTCTCTAAAAATCAACAATGAAGATGTTGAAAGTTTAATCTACCAAAAACCAAATGCCGCCTTACTTGGTTATCCCCTTCGCCTTAACTTGTACAACCTTGCCAAAGAAAACCCAGATTCACTTTATCAAAATTGGCTTCATAAAAAACCCAAAAGAAGAGAAAGGCTTACCAAATTATTGTCGGAAAAACAATTGGACCGTCTAGGTGAATCCTTTCTTGTAAAAGGATTAAGCGTATGGTTAAAAGATATTGGAGAGGCACCGGTTGTCCTGGACACCTCAAGATCTAGAAGAAGTTTGGAACGATTGAGTGCTTACTATGACAGTAAAGGTTATTTTAACAATGAAACATCTTATGCCATAGATACTTTAGGTCGCAAACAAAGAGCTGCGGTAATTTATGATATTGCATTGGGAAAACCCTACCTGATAGATTCCTTATCCAATGAAATTTCCTCAAAAGCAATTGATTCCATATACTTTTTAAATGCCCAAGAATCACTAATAAAAAAAGGGGAACGGTTTGACCTGGATAATTTCAATCAAGAAAGGGAAAGACTTACAGGTATATTTAGGAATAATGGGATTCGAAATTTTCAAGAAAGCTCCATTTCATTTGATATTTTAAGGGATACCACCAAATTAGCAAATGACCAAAAAATGAACATCAATTTAAATATTGGTGATTTAAAAAGACGTGGTGAAAATCAAGTTACCACGTCTGAGTATAAAGTAGAGAAAATAAATTCAATCGACGTTTATTCTGACTACCTATCATCTAACACTAATGGCAACTTGGAATCGGTTCCTTATAACGACCTAGTCCTACATTATTCAGATAAATTCAAGATAAAACCTAAAACCTTGGCAGATGCTATTTTCTTTAAAAAGGATAGTATCTATAGGGATATAGATAAAATTAGAACCTCAAGACAGCTTAATAGTTTAAATATTTTTAAGTACCCCAATATTATATTTGAAGAGGATTCTATTCAAGGTAATGTGAACACAAGAATATATCTGGCGCCCAAACCTAAATATTCATTAGGGACTAATTTTGAGATTAGCCGTAGCAACCTCAGGAGAATAGGTGTTGGCGTCGGTGCATCTTTGTTAATAAGAAATATTTTTAGGGGTGCTGAAAACCTAAGCCTTTCTGTTGATGGCGCTTTTGGTCTCTTAAGCCGCGAAACGTTTAACGAAGATTATTTTTCAGAAATTGGCGGTGAAATCACTTTAGATTTTCCTAGAATCTGGTTTCCTTTTATAAACACATCCAAAATAATCCCTAATTACACGCTGCCTAAAACCAGAATTGCCATAGGGACAAGTTTTCAACAAAATATTGGATTGGACAAACAAACCTTAAATACTATTTTAGGTTATAATTGGACGCCAGACGACTCTAAAAAACATGCCATTGAACTACTCAACATCCAGTTTGTAAGAAATGTAAACAAAGAACGTTTTTTTGATGTGTATAGAACTACCTATAATCAACTTAACACTATTGCTACACAAAACGGCGTAAGTACCAACCCGCTATACTTTGATGACGATAATAATTTAACCACACCTACAAATACTGAAAATGAAAATCTAACGGGAACCACCAGTTTTATCAACGATGTTTTAAGCGGTGTTATTCCAGTTTCCCCATTTGGTTTAACCCAAGATAATTTTGACGACGTAAAAAGTATTGATGAGCGCGAACAGCGATTAACCGAAAATAATTTGATTTTCACCACTAATTACACATTTAACAAAAACAATAGAAATGGTATAACCGATAACAGTTTTTATCAATTTAGATTTAAACTAGAAAGTGCCGGTAATTTACTATCTGGTATTTCCAACATTATCCCTTTTAATGAAAACAACGATCAATTATTGGTATTCGGAGTACCTTTTTCACAATATGTGAAAACGGAATTTGACTATGTTAAATATTGGGACCTTTCCCGTTCCAATGTATTGGCCGCCCATACATTTTTTGGTATTGCCATACCTTATGGAAACTCAAACAATATCCCTTTTGTGCGAAGTTATTTTGCTGGCGGATCAAATGACAATAGAGCATGGTTCCCATATTCTTTGGGACCTGGTAGCACTGCAGCCATTAATGACTTTAATGAAGCGAACCTTAAATTAGCTCTGAATCTTGAATATCGTTTTCCAGTAGCAGGAAATATCAATGGCGCCATTTTTGCAGATGCCGGTAACATTTGGAACGTATTTGATGACGTTGAAAATGAGGATGCCACTTTTAATGGATTTAAATCCTTAAAAGATATTGCGTTGGGCACTGGATTTGGCTTGCGCTATGATTTCACATACTTCCTTTTTCGTTTAGACCTTGGTTTTAAAACCTATAATCCAGCAGAAATACAGTCCAAAAGATGGTTTAGGGATTACAACTTTGCCAATTCCGTTCTACAAATTGGCATTAACTATCCATTTTAAGTATAATTGTTTTATTACTTTTGTTGCGCAATTTTATTTAAAAACCAATAGACTAAAAATTATGGCTCATAATATAAAACCAGGAGTAGCTACTGGAGATCAAGTTCAAGAAATTTTCAATTACGCCAAAGAAAAAGGTTTTGCACTTCCTGCGGTTAACGTAATAGGCTCCAATACAATTAATGGTGTATTAGAAACAGCAGCAAGTTTAAATGCTCCTGTAATTATACAATTCTCTAACGGTGGTGCTCAATTTAATGCTGGTAAAGGTCTTTCCAATGAAGGACAAAATGCTGCCATACAAGGTGCCATTGCCGGCGCTAAACATGTACACCAATTAGCTGAGGCTTATGGTGCAACCGTTATTTTACATACCGATCACTGTGCTAAAAAATTATTACCTTGGATAGATGGCCTTTTGGATGCTAGTGAAAAGCACTATTCAGAAACCGGTAAATCTTTGTTCAGTTCACATATGATAGATTTATCCGAAGAGCCTTTAGAAGAAAACATAGAAATTTGCAAAGGGTACCTTGAGCGTATGAGCAAAATGGATATGACGCTTGAGATAGAATTAGGTATTACCGGTGGTGAGGAAGATGGTGTTGACAACACAGATGTTGATGACTCTAAATTGTACACCCAACCAGAAGAAGTTGCCTACGCTTACGAAGAATTGTCAAAGGTGAGCCCAAGATTTACCATAGCAGCCGCTTTTGGTAATGTTCATGGTGTTTACAAACCTGGAAACGTTAAACTTACACCAAAAATCTTAAAAAATTCGCAAGAATTTATTTCAGAAAAATATGGTGTTGAGCATAATCACATTGATTTTGTTTTCCACGGTGGTTCTGGATCTACAGTAGAAGAAATACGAGAAGGTATTAGTTATGGTGTGATTAAAATGAATATTGATACGGATTTACAATATGCCTTTTTAGCAGGTGTTCGTGACTATGTTCAAGAAAATAAAGAATTCTTACAATCTCAAATAGGAAATCCAAAAGGTGCAGATGAGCCTAATAAAAAATTCTACGACCCAAGAGTTTGGTTAAGAAAAGGGGAGGTTTCTTTCGTTGAACGTTTGAAAAAAGCTTTTGAGGATTTAAATAACATCAACACCCTGTAACCCCTTTTAGTTACTAACTTTTAATTATGGATGAAATGACGGCTTGGTTTAAAAGAAAGGAAAAAGGAATACAAACTTCTACAGAAGAAAAAAAAGACACCCCTAAAGGGTTATGGTACAAATCCCCTACAGGAAAGATTGTAGAATCCGAAGATTTGGCCAAAAACTTTTATGTAAGTCCAGAAGATGACTACCATGTTAGAATTGGTAGTAAGGAATACTTTGAAATACTTTTTGATGATAATAAATTTACCGAGCTTGATGCTAAACTAACCTCTAAGGATCCATTAAAATTTGAGGACACCAAAAAATACTCGGATAGATTAAAAGCAGCTCAAAAGAAAACTGGTTTAAAAGATGCTGTTAGAACTGGTTACGGAAAATCATTAGGAAAGGATATTGTTATTTGTTGTATGGACTTTTCCTTTATTGGTGGATCAATGGGTAGTGTTGTTGGTGAGAAAATAGCACGAGGAATTGACCATGCCATTAAAAAGAAAGCACCGTTCGTAATGATTTCAAAATCTGGCGGTGCCCGTATGATGGAAGCAGCATTATCTTTGATGCAATTGGCTAAAACCTCTGTTAAACTGGCACAATTAGCAGAAGCTGGGTTACCGTATATTTCACTTTGTACGGATCCAACAACCGGTGGTACTACTGCGTCATATGCCATGCTCGGTGATATAAATATCGCAGAACCCGGTGCTTTAATCGGTTTCGCAGGACCTCGTATTGTTAAGGATACTACTGGTAAGGAATTACCAGAAGGTTTCCAGTCTTCAGAATTTCTTTTGGAACATGGTTTCTTGGATTTTATCAGCCACAGAAAAGAATTAAAGAAAAATATCAATCTGTATATTGATTTAATACAAAACAACCCTATTCGCAAGTAAGCTCAAATAAAAAAGGTATGATTAAAATGTAGTTGGGACAAAAAAAAGAATTACCTTTGCGCCCTGATTGAAAATCAATCATATACATAAAAATCATTTAAAACAATATTGGAATGTATCTAACAAAGGAAGTAAAAGCCGAGATTTTTAAAAAATACGGTGGAAGTGCAGAGAACACTGGTTCTACTGAAGGACAAATAGCTTTGTTCACTCACAGAATAAACCATTTAACCGGTCACTTAAAAAAGAACCACAAAGATTACAACACAGAGCGTTCATTAGTTAAGCTCGTAGGTAAACGAAGAAGTCTTCTTGATTATATGATTAAAAATGACATTGTAAAATATAGAGAGCTGATAAAAGAGCTTGGTATTAGAAAATAAAAATTAAAAAAAGGGGATAGCAAGCTATCCCCTTTTTTTAAACTACTTCAAGTCCAAGAAGTTAAAATGGGCAAACAAAAAGCTACACTTAGTTTTTCATTGGTCTTTGCATACACAGCAACAACAACACAACAGCAGATCTTTAAGATCGACCATTGTTTAACAATTACCCGAAAAAATGTCGGGTGTAAATCAATTTTATGATTCCAAAAGTATTTAAAGAGGTCATAGACCTTGGTGACGGTAGGGAAATTTCTATCGAAACTGGAAAATTGGCAAAGCAGGCCCACGGTTCTGTTGTTGTACAATCTGGAAAATGTATGTTATTATGTACAGTTGTTTCCAACTACAAGCAGTCCGATGTAGACTTCTTGCCATTAACGGTAGATTACCGTGAAAAATTTGCAGCCGCAGGTCGTTACCCTGGAGGCTTTTTCAAAAGAGAAGCTAGACCAAGTGATGGTGAAGTTTTAACGATGCGTTTGGTGGATCGTGTATTACGTCCACTTTTCCCAAAAGACTACCATGCAGAAACACAAGTTATGATTCAATTAATGTCTCATGACCCAGAAGTTATGCCAGATGCTATGGCAGGCCTTGCCGCATCTGCAGCGATTCAATTATCAGATTTCCCGTTTGAATGTGCTATCTCAGAAGTAAGAGTTGGTAGACTTAACGGAGAATTCATTATTAACCCTTCATTGGCTCAACTAGCGGAATGTGATATTGACATGGTCATTGGAGCTTCCGCCGATTCGGTTATGATGGTTGAAGGTGAAATGGATGAAATTTCTGAAGAAGAAATGACCGAAGCAATTAAGTTTGCCCATGAAGCCATAAAAGTACAATGTGCTGCTCAATTAAGATTGGCAGAAGCTTTCGGCAAAAAAGAAGTACGTGAGTACGAGCCAGAAAGAGAAGATGAAGATTTGGCCAAGAAAATTCATGACATGGCATATGACAAAGTTTATGCCGTTGCTAAAGCTGGTTCCGCCAAACATGAAAGAAGCGCTTCTTTTAGTGAAATAAAAGAAGAAATTAAAGCAACTTTTTCTGAAGAAGAACAAGCAGATTTCGGTGGACTTATTTCAAAATATTACAATAAAGCCGAAAAAGCTGCAGTTCGTGACCTAACCTTAAATGAAGGTTTACGTTTAGATGGCCGTAAGACTAATGAAATTAGACCTATTTGGTGTGAGGTAGATTATTTACCTTCTACACATGGTTCTGCAATTTTCACTAGAGGTGAGACTCAAGCTTTGGCAACCGTAACGTTAGGTACTTCTAGAGATGCCAATCAAATAGATATGCCATCACAAGAAGGTGAAGAGCGTTTCTATTTACACTATAACTTCCCTCCTTTTTCCACTGGTGAGGCAAGACCTATTCGTGGTACTTCTCGTAGAGAAGTTGGTCACGGTAACTTGGCTCAACGTGCTTTAAAAGGAATGGTTCCTGAAGATTGTCCGTATACCGTACGTGTAGTTTCGGAAGTATTGGAATCTAATGGTTCTTCTTCTATGGCTACCGTTTGTTCGGGTACTATGGCGCTTATGGATGCCGGTGTTCAATTAAAAAAACCTGTTTCTGGTATTGCCATGGGATTAATCTCCGATGCCGATTCTGGAAAATATGCTGTTCTTTCGGATATACTTGGTGATGAAGACCACTTGGGTGATATGGACTTTAAAGTTACCGGTACAGCTGACGGTATTACCGCTTGTCAAATGGACATTAAAGTAAAAGGTTTGTCTTATGAGATTTTAGTAAATGCACTAAAACAAGCTAGAGAGGGCCGTTTACATATTTTAGGAAAATTGACAGATACAATTGCCGCTCCTAATACCGATGTAAAAGAGCATTCTCCTAAAATGATAACAAGACGTATTCCTAACGAATTCATTGGTGCACTAATTGGTCCTGGTGGTAAGGTTATTCAAGAAATGCAGAAGGAAACAGAAACTACTATCGTGATAAACGAAGATCCAGTTACTGAAGAAGGCATTGTAGAAATTTTAGGTGTAGGTAACGAAGGAATCAATGCTGTCATGGCAAAAATAGATTCTATATTGTTCAAGCCTGAAGTTGGTAGCGTATATGAGGTAAAAGTAATCAAGATGTTAGATTTTGGTGCTGTTGTTGAATATATGGATGCTCCAGGAAATGAAGTTTTGCTTCATGTTTCTGAATTGGCTTGGGAAAGAACCGAAAATGTTTCTGATGTTGTAAACATGGGCGACGTATTTGACGTTAAATATTTTGGTATAGATTCTAGAACAAGAAAAGAGAAAGTTTCGCGTAAAGCACTTTTACCAAAACCAGAAGGTTTTAAAGAAAGACCACCTCGTGATGATAAACGTAGGGACGATCGTCGTGGAAATGATCGTAACCGTGATAGAAAGCCAAGAAGAGACTAATTTTTCTCAGCTATAATATTAAAGCCTCGATTTGTTATTCGGGGCTTTTTTATGCTTTTTAACGGAAAAATGAACTTTTTTTTAATCAATTGTAACATTCGGGAGATTTTTACGTATAAGTATATGCAGTCTATGCAAATTGAACTTAATTTACTTTAATGAGACAGCTTAAGATTACAAAACAGGTCACCAATAGGGAGACCGCATCTTTGGACAAGTACTTACAAGAAATTGGAAAAGTTGACTTGATTACCGCTGATGAAGAAGTAGAGTTGGCACAACGCATCAAGGCAGGCGACCAGATCGCTCTTGAAAAACTAACAAAAGCCAACCTCAGATTCGTGGTATCCGTAGCCAAACAGTACCAAAACCAAGGACTTACTTTACCGGATTTGATAAACGAGGGCAACCTTGGTCTTATCAAAGCTGCACAGCGTTTTGACGAAACGCGGGGATTTAAGTTTATCTCCTACGCCGTATGGTGGATCCGTCAATCTATATTACAGGCACTGGCAGAACAATCAAGAATAGTACGTTTGCCTTTGAACAAAATTGGATCTATAAACAAGATCAACAAAACTTTTGCTTTCTTAGAGCAGGCACATGAACGTATGCCTTCTGCAGAAGAAATTGCCAAGGAATTGGATATGACCGTGGATGATGTAAAACAGTCACTGAAAAATTCAGGACGTCATGTATCTATGGACGCACCGTTAATAGATGGTGAAGATTCTAATCTCTACGACGTATTACGAAGTGGAGAGTCACCAAACCCAGATAGGGAATTATTACATGAATCCCTACGTACTGAAATTGAACGTGCACTTGAAACCTTAACACCAAGAGAAGCAGATGTAATTCGACTATACTTTGGTTTGGCCGGACAACATTCCATGACTCTGGAAGAAATTGGTGAAACTTTTGACCTGACCAGGGAAAGAGTTCGTCAAATTAAGGAAAAAGCAATTCGTAGATTAAAACATACTTCCAGAAGTAAAATCCTTAAGACATACTTAGGATAAACAATATAAAATTACACGTTAAAGATTCCTTAAATTGGATATTTGGCATATAAATTGTAATTTTAACGGTAACAACAGTTTATCATGACTGTTCGTTTTTTGATTGATGAATAAACTCCGGCTGATTACCGGAGTTTTTTCATTTAAATACGTTGCTATTTTATTGTATATTTAGAAATCAACTTCAATTAAATTAACATGAAATTATATTTTTCTGTTTTCTTTATCCTAACTGCTTTATTGAGTTGCAATTCTGAAAAAAATACTTCAACAGCCCCTAGCACTGAATCATCTACAAATAAAATGTCCCTGAATAACCCTCCTGAGGGATATGTAAGTTTGTTTAATGGAAAAGATTTTAACGGATGGGACATCATAAAAGACAATGAGCAATCTGATGCTGAATTATTTTCAATTGAAGATGGTATGATACGTACCTATAAGGGTCTAGAAGCTAATTCTGAACAGCCTTTCGGTGAACTAATTACTAAAAAAGAATATGAAAACTTTATCCTAACCTTGGAATATAAGTGGGGTAAGAAAAAATTTAAACCTCGAGACGAATCAGTACGAGATGCGGGAGTACTCTTTCATGCATTTGAAGAGGATATTTTTTGGGCAAGCGGTGCAGAATGTCAGATTCAAGAGGGGGATACTGGAGATTTATGGCTAGTTGGTGTTCAAGGTAGCACCAAACTTGATGAAGGTAATAATCATTATAACCCAAATGGTAAAGTATTTACAAAGGGTGAAGACCCAAACGATCGTTATCACAGCTTTTCTCGAAATTGGTACTGGGAGCAACCGGGTTGGAATAAAGTATCGTTAGATGTTCGAGGTAGCGGAGCTATTTTTAAGGTTAATGGCAAAATAGTTAACGAAGTCTTTGATCTTAAACGATACCATAAAGATAGTGAAGAATGGAAACCACTTACGAAAGGAAAAATTTTACTTCAAGCGGAAGGGGCAGAAATTTTTTATAGAAATATCTATTTGAAGTCACAATAATATTATGGCTCCTCTACAATCAATTTAACACTCTTTTTCAATAGAATGCAAGAACAACCCAACAATCCGTTACATGGTGTAACATTAGCTGCTATTCTTGAACACTTAACTGAAAAATACACTTGGGAAGAACTTGCCCAATTTATCAACATTAATTGTTTTAAAAGCAATCCTTCTGTAAAGTCAAGTTTAAAATTTTTACGTAAAACGCCATGGGCACGAAAAAAAGTAGAAGCGCTTTACCTTAAAACCTTGAAATAATAATGAGCATCAACATAGTTCTTATAGAGCCAGAAATACCAAACAATACGGGAAATATAGGCAGATTGGCTTTAGGTACCAATTCTACCTTACACCTCGTAAAACCATTTGGTTTTGAGTTGAGCGATAAAAGACTTAAACGGGCAGGCTTAGACTACTGGCAACATTTAGACGTCCATATTTATGAAAATAAAGAGGAATTTTTTAACAAATTTAAAAATGCCGAAATGGTGTTTTTTACTGCAAAAGCCAGTAAACCTCATTGGAAAATACAGTACAAGAAAGATATGTTCCTTGTTTTTGGCAAAGAATCAGTAGGTCTACCTTTATCTCTACTTGAAAATGACAACAATCAAACCGCAAAAATACCATTATACAGCCAACAAATAAGAAGTTTAAACTTGGCCAATGCGGTCGCCATTTCTGTTTATGAAGGTTTACGGCAGTTGTCTTGACCAATCTTGACATTTACTTTGTATATTTAAATGACCAACAATATACATATGTACAAGCCAAACGTCGCATTCATTTTTTACGTGATTTTTCTAGTATTCTTCACCTCATGTAATCAGAATCGGAAACCAAATGAAAATAATTCCGATACTAATATTGATGTTCAAATACCTGATGGATTCACGTTGGAGGAAATCTATCATCCAAGCAAATATGACCAAGGTTCTTGGGTAGCCTTGGCACAAGGGCCAGAAAACTGGTTGTTTGCATGTGACCAATATGGAAAAATCTACAAATTCAAATCTCCTTCCGAAAATAACGTCTTAGATGTTAAGGATGTAGAACCACTTAATTTGGCAATTGGTGAGGCCCATGGTCTTTTATGGGCATTTAACAGTCTCTATGTAGCTGTTAATAAACGGTGGGACGATGATTTACCCGACGGAGAAGAAAATGGCAGTGGTGTTTATCGCATAACAGATTCAAACAATGATGGAAAACTCGACAATGTTAAAATGTTGTTGAAATTAAACGGTGCGGGTGAACATGGACCACATAGTTTCGTAATGGCCCCTAATGGCAAAGAAATATATTTTATTGCCGGTAATCATGTATTGGTTCCTGAAACCCTAAAAAAAAACAGCCGACTACCAAACAATTGGGGAGAAGACAATCTTTTTGAACCTTATTTAGATGCGCGCGGACATGCCAATGATATCAAAGCCCCGGGTGGGTGGATCGCAAAATTCAATCCCGAAGGTACAGATTGGGAACTGATATCGGCCGGTTATCGAAACCCATTCGACATGGCCTTTAATGAAGACGGTGAACTTTTCGCATATGATGCCGATATGGAATGGGACATTGGAATGCCATGGTACAGACCTACAAGAATCTGTCATGTTACCAGTGGAAGTGAATATGGTTGGCGCACGGGATCGGGTAAGTGGCCAGCCTACTATCCCGACAACCTCCCGGCAGTACATAATCTAGAGCAAGGTTCGCCAACAGCGGTTTTATCCGCAAGCAGTTTGAACTTTCCGTCGAAATATAAAAATGGACTTCTAATTATGGATTGGAGTTTCGGTACCGTTTATTTTATCGATTTAAAAAGCCAAGGCAGTAGTTATTCTGCTACTAGAGAAGAGTTTTTATCGGGAACTCCCCTACCCTTAACCGATATGATATCAGGTTCAGATGGCAACCTATACTTTGCAACGGGAGGACGCAGAATAGATTCACATCTGTTTCGCTTACGCTATACTGGTAATGAAGAAGATAGTGGCCAAGAAATTACGGCAAATTCAAATGCAGAAGAATTACGAGCCTTGCGACATAGTATTGAAGTATTTCATCAAATAAAATCTGAAAAAGCCATACCCCTTGCCTGGGAAAATCTAAACCATGAAGACCGTTTTATACGCTATGCATCAAGAATTGCATTAGAGCATCAACCTGTGAACCAATGGCAAAATCTATTTTTTAACGAAGAAAATCCATCAAAAATAATTGAAGCGGCTATTGCCTTAACGCACCAAGGAAATGAAAATCTACAAGAAAAAATATTGGTCAAATTAAACCACCTGAATTTAGAGTCGCTTTCAACATACGAACAAATGGCGCTACTTCGTTCATATGCCCTTTCTTTTATCAGAATGGGGGAGCCAGATTCCGATATGGCAAAAGCGACCGGTCGTAAATTGAACTCGTATTTTCCCCATACCAATAACGCAATTAATCGAGAAATTGGCCAACTACTGTTGTTTCTAAAAGCCGATGGCATAATTGAAAAATTGACCGCTTTGTTAGAAAAGCACACTAAAGAAAATACAATTACCGAAGGCGTAGAAATGCTATCAGAGAAAGCTACACTAAGAAGCGAACAATACGGCCCGTTAATTCGTGAAGTAATTGCAAAAATGCCCCCAAGTGAATCTATTTATTACGGTATGCTGTTGAGCCATGCCACCGAAGGGTGGACAAAAGAATCGCGCGAGAAATATTTCAAATGGTTTTTTGACGTGATGAATTCAAAAGGAGGTATGAGCTTTAAGGCTTATATAGAAAATGTACGTCAAAAGGCTATGGTACAGGTGCCAAAAGCCGAGAAAGAATATTATGAGGAATTGTCGGGAATTTACTCCCCTACCGAAATTCTGGTCGACCTACCTGAACCTATAGGTCCTGGTAAAAGTTACACTATGGGGGAGGTAAATGATATTTATTGGGAAAAAAGCAAAGATTACAAAAGCACCATAGAAAAAGGTGAAAGAGCTTATAAGGCCGCTCTTTGTATATCATGCCACAGAATTAAAGGAGAAGGTGGTGCCACTGGGCCAGATCTTACCCAAGCACATTCCAAGTTCAGTAGCTACGATCTTACCTTTTCTTTAATTAGCCCAAGCGATGAAATCTCAAATCAATATGCAAACACCATTTTTCATAAAAAAGATGGTTCACAAGTAATAGGAAGATTACTTGCTGAAGAAGGTGATTCTTTAAATATTATAACGAATCCATATAACCCATCATATACTACAAAATTGGCCAAGACCGATGTTACAAAACAAGAACTATCGCCAATTTCCCCCATGCCTCCAGGGTTATTAAATCGATTGAATGAAAAGGAAATTATTGACCTTTATAGCTATTTGCTATCAGGCGGAGATGAAAATCATGAATTATATCATCCCTCTAAAGAAAAATAATACTAACATATTTAAAGCAAAGATTAAATGACTAGAACACTGACCAAACTACTATTAGCAAGTTTTATAATCATCGCTCCAAATTGTTTTGGACAACGAAAATCAAAAATAAATTCCAATAAAGAGACTATTCCCAAAGCATTTTATGAAGGGTTGGAATGGAGGAATATTGGGCCTGTTAGAGGAGGTCGATCCTTGGGAGCTGCCGGTAGTCCCGGGAGGCCTAACGAGTATTATTTTGGAGCAACAGGCGGTGGACTTTGGAAAACGACCGATGGTGGAAATGAATGGAAACCGGTTACCGATGGTCAAGTAACGAGTTCCTCGGTTGGTGCTGTAGCCATAGCAGAAACGAATCCCGATGTTGTATATATTGGCATGGGCGAAGTACAACTTAGAGGAAGTATAACTCAAGGTGATGGTGTTTACAAAACTACCGATGCTGGAAAAACATGGCGTCATTTAGGATTAAAAGAAACCCAAGCAATATCTAGAATAAGGATACACCCAACAAATCCGAATATTGTATATGTAGCCGCACTGGGTCATCCTTATGGCGATAATGAAGAGCGAGGTGTTTTTAAAAGTACCGATGGTGGCAACACATGGAATAAAACTCTTTATGTAAGCGATAAGGCGGGCGCCGTAGATTTAATAATAGACAGAAACAATCCAAACATCTTATATGCCAGTACCTGGCAAGTACAAAGAAAAGCATGGAAAATGTGGGGCGGTGGTCCAGATTGTAAGTTATGGAAATCTACCGATGCTGGTGAAACCTGGACAGACTTGACCAAAAATCCTGGTATGCCAGAAGGGCCTATTGGCAAAATAGGTGTTACGGTGTCACCTGCAGATTCTAACCGTGTTTGGGCAATTGTAGAAGCAAATGAGGGTGGTGTATTTCGCTCTGATGATGCCGGTAAAACCTGGGAACGAACCAATGATGAGCGTAAGCTTAGGCAACGTGCGTTTTACTATTCCAGAATTTATGCAGACCCCTGGGATAAAGATATTGTTTACGGACTCAATGTTGATTTCTGGAAATCTACCGATGGCGGCAAAACGTTTGATACAGAAATAAAAGTGCCTCATGGGGATAATCATGATTTATGGATAGACCCAAATAATCCAAAGCGCATGATATCCTCTAATGATGGTGGAGGAACGGTTAGCATCAATGGTGGCGAAACATGGACCGAAGAAGATTATACGACCACGCAGTTGTACCATGTAATGGCAACCAATGATGTACCGTACCATGTAGCAGGCGCACAACAAGATAATAGTACTATTGCAATACCAAGCGATGGTTGGAAACATATGCAAGCACGGGGTCAGGGAGATGGTTGGGCTTATGCTGTTGGAGGAGGCGAAAGTGGTTGGATTACCCAGCACCCTGAAAATTTAGATATCTTTTACGCAGGAAGTCAAGGAGCCCTTTTAACACGATATGATCGTAGCAATGGGCAAACTAGGGACATACAGGTATACCCGCGATTTTTCTCTGGCGAACCTGCCAGTGCGCTTCCAGAACGTTGGCAGTGGACTTTCCCAATCATGTTTGCACCCCAAGATTCAAAAGTAATGTACACTTGTTCGCAACATATTTGGAAAACCACAGATGACGGACAGTCATGGGAAAAAATTAGCCCAGATCTAACCTATGCAGACCCCTCAACATTAGGAAAAACAGGTGGTATTATTACGATGGACATGAACGGGCCTGAAATATATGCCACGGTATTTGCACTTGCCCCTTCAAACCATGACATCAATACCATTTGGGCGGGATCCGATGATGGAAAAATACACATCACTAGAGATGGAGGAAAAAATTGGAGTGATATTACGCCAAAAGATTTACCGAAATTTTCTAGGGTAAGCATTATTGATGAATCTGTCCACAACCCTGGAACGCTCTATGTAGCGGCAAACAGATATCAAGTAGATGATAGACAGCCTTATGTTTTCAAAACCAATGATTATGGTAAAACATGGACAAAAATCATTAACGGAATCAAAGATGGACATTTCGCAAGGGCAGTACGCGAAGACCCTGTTCGGGAAGGTCTTCTATTCTTAGCTACCGAACATGGCGTTTATTTTTCAATGAATAATGGGGAATTATGGCAAAGTCTGCAATTAAAGTTGCCAGATACCCCGGTAAGGGATTTGGTTATTAAAGATAATGATGTAGTTCTAGGTACTCATGGCAGAGGTTTCTGGATATTAGATGATATTCTGCCCTTAAGACAGTTCAACCCTGAAATGACCAATCAAGAAGCAGTTTTATTTAAACCTACCAATGTAATCAGAGGTTTGGGCGATGCTTCTTTTCAATACTATTTGAAAGAACAAACAGACACCATTACTTTTGAAATTTACGATACCGATGACAAGTTAATAGACACCTTTACCGGAAGCAAACCAAAGTATGAAATTGACCCAAATTTACCCTATTGGTTACGAGGTGGTTCTTCCAAACCAACCACGGCAAAAGGTATTAATACCTTTACTTGGGATTTGCGTTACCCAGGTGCCACCACCTTTGACGGAATGATTATCTGGAGTGCAAGACCTGCTAGAGGCCCAAAAGCACCTTTGGGCAGGTATACAGTAAAAATGAAATCTGGAGTTTACGAACAAACGTATTCTTTTGAAGTAAAAATGGACCCTAACCTTAAAGGAATAACTAAAGAAGATTTGGATGAGCAATTTGAACTGGCCAATAAGATAATGGCTAAAACAAGTATTGCCAATGAATCGGTTATTAAAATTCGTGAAATCAAATCTACTTTTGAAAATGTAAAAGCAAAAATTTCATCCAGTACTTATAAAAATACGGTCACTCCATTTTTAAATGAATTATCCGAGGTTGAGGAAGCGCTTTATCAAGTAAAAAATCAATCGGGTCAAGACCCCTTGAATTTTCCCATTAAACTAAATAACAGATTAGCGTCTTTAAGGCGAAGTATTGAAAATGGTGAAGCCAAACCAACCAACGGAGCATATAAAGTTTATGAGGAATTATCGGCAGAGTTAGCTGAACAAATAAACAAGCTAAACGCTATCTTAGACAATTACAAACCAAAAGTAAACCCAATTTTAAACAAGAACGGATTACCGTCAATGGAATAAAAATAGGAATAAGAGCGTAAAAGGATTCTGCCAGTCCATACTGTCAAGATTTGTTAGAATACGTATTTTTGTATGGTATAAAAGGGAAAAAACATGAGAGAACCACTTATTGCACCATCACTTTTGGCAGCAGATTTTGGAAATTTACAACGAGATGTTGAAATGGTGAATAATAGTAAGGCAGATTGGCACCATATCGATGTCATGGACGGAGTTTTTGTTCCCAATATCTCTTACGGTATGCCAGTAATAAAAGCAATAAAACAATATGCCACTAAACCTTTAGATGTACATTTGATGATTGTTGACCCAGATAGGTATATAAATACGTTTGCAGAACTTGGAGCAGAAATATTAACGGTACATTACGAGGCATGTACGCATCTACATAGAACCATACAAGCAATAAAGTCGGCAGGATTGAAAGCTGGGGTAGCATTGAATCCCCATACGAATATCAATTTGCTTGAGGATATTATTACCGATTTGGATTTAGCTCTTATAATGAGCGTTAACCCAGGTTTTGGGGGTCAGTCTTTTATTGAAAATACCTATAGTAAGGTACAAAACCTAAAGGAACTGATAATCAAGAAAAATGCTTCCACTTTAATTGAAATTGATGGTGGTGTCACCACAGCCAATGCTAAACAATTGGTTACCGCAGGAGCAGATGTTTTAGTGGCAGGTAGTTTTGTTTTTAAAAGTACAAATCCTACACAGACGATTTTAGACCTTAAACAAGGGATAGACCTAAATTAAATATAAAGGTGGTTAAGATTATAAAATAATCTTAACCACCTCTCAAATCATCTACTTACTTTTAGTATTGTTCCAGTAGATATTTAATTAAATCCGTTGTTGTTACTATACCCACCAATTTATCTTCATCTACTACCGGCAAAGCATGAAACTCATTATTGGCCAATATTTCCGCAACTTCCTTGATCATAGTATCAGAAGAAATACTTTTTAGATTTTTGGCCATAACCTGCGCTATGGTAAACATATTATAAACAACAGTTTCCACCTCAGATTCATTCTCATAGGCACCGTCCGCAAAACTTATGCGCAGCAAATCGGTTAGACTTAACATCCCTTTGATATGGTCTCCTTCCACGACAGGAATATGACGAATATTGTTTTCCTTAAACAAACTTTCTGCCGTTTCTAACTCATCGTTACAATTCAATGTGATGATATTTTTGGTCATTATTGTTGAAACGGGTACTCTATGTCTTAAGCTCATAATATTGGTTTTAAATGTTACCTAAAGTTCTTTCAAAAAGAAATTTTAAATCATGATATAAGTCATATTCAATAAACTTTTTACGTCTCTTTGCTATCATCTCTTTTCTTATTTAAAATACCTAGTTTTGTACTTTCAAAAGTTTAAGCACTTCGGTTTAAAAATATACAAATGAGTTTATTGGATGTTGTAATTATTGGAGGAGGCCCTATAGGTATAGCTTGTGGGCTAGAGGCTAAGAAAAAAGGACTTTCCTATGTTATATTGGAAAAAGGCCCAATTGTAAACTCCCTATTTAACTACCCAGCCAACATGCAGTTTTTCTCTTCCTCCGAAAGATTGGAAATAGATGAAATACCATTTATAAGCAAAGAGGCGAAACCTAAAAAGGACGAGGCCTTAGAATACTATAGGAGAATAGTTACCTCGAACAAATTAAACATCCATTTATTCGAAAAAGTACTCCAAGTGGACAACATGGGTGGTACATTTAATGTAAAAACGAGCAAGAACGATTATACTAGCAAAAACGTTGTCGTTGCAACGGGATTTTATGACATTCCAAATTTACTTGACGTTCCTGGAGAAGATTTGAAGAAAGTTTCCCATTATTATGACAACCCCCATTATTATTCAGGTCAAAAAGTAGCGGTAATTGGTGCAAGTAACAGTGCCATTGATGCTGCTTTGGAATGCTGGCGCAAGGGCGCTGAGGTTTCTTTGATTATAAGAGGGCCAGAAGTAGGACAACGTGTTAAATATTGGGTACGACCAGATATTGTCAA
>CBFIGW010000012.1:0-39098 GCA_965662155.1 Maribacter sp.
TATAAATTAAAACCTAGAGAGAATAACAATTACCTATTTAAAGGACGAATTGAGAAAGACAATGAAAATGAACTCTATTTTCAAGTAGGTTTAGGCTATAACAAAACTAAGGATAAGAATTACTCTGCATATCAGTTAGATATTTTTCCAGTACAATCAGGTCCAGGGTATGAGTTAAATATTTACAGAAATATGCTTAATGTGTATAAAGAAATGCCACTTAGTACCATGTTTAAACAAATATTAGCATTTGAGGCAAATTACTATACCGATGCCGAGGCAGATGCAACTTTTGTTGGTCGTTACGAGTATAACTTTGTAAATACTAAAAAACTTAAATTAAACCCTTATGTAGAAGGCGCTATTGGCAGGGGTACTCTAAATCGACGTTCTGGATACCCATATTGGATGGCTAAAAAGCGAATGTTTGGCGGTGGTGGTTTACTATTTACACTAGGTAATGACACCTCTAAATTTAAGTTGTTAGCAGATTTTAGCCTCTTTGCAGAGGAAAAAAGACCTAATTTTGAAAGGTATACAGGTTCGGTTATGTATCGCATAACAGATTACTTTACCTTTAATGGTGCTTATGAGTTTTATACTATCGAGAATTTTTATTCCAATGTTTTTCAAATAGGTATAAATTATAAGTTTGATTAGTATAGCACTATAAGAAATTTACCCAACTTACGTTATATAATTTTTTGTAGAAAAACAAGTTATGATTAGTGATGGTTAAAATTACCTTGTATCTAAGGAAAAACCTTTTACTTGTATCTTAGCTATTATTTTTAACTTCTACATGGCAGCAAGAAAAACACATTGGTTTTGGAATCTTTTGGTAGTTCTTACCGTAATTACTTGTTTATCTGCTTTAACAATTCACTATAAAAATTGGTTAAGTGTAAAGCCAAATCAAATACAAGTTTATTCTGGTTTTTATACTGCTAAAATATCATATTCCGATATAGATAGTTTACAATTAGTACCTAGAATACCACCAATGGAAAGGCTACAAGGTTTTTCTGCTTTAGAGAAAGAAAAAGGTATTTTTAGAGAATTTAAAGACTCTCTGACAGATAAAAGGGTCTACGTTTTTGCAGATAATATCTCCCAACAGAAAATAAAGATTGTTTACTATGATTCATTAAAACTATATTTAAATTTGAAGGACTCTCTGAAGACTTTACATTTATTTCAAGAGTTAAAGGAGAAGACCAAACAAAATAGTGTTCCAAATTAATATAAGAGGTATTTTAAGTTCAATATGTATATTAAAAAACTGTTTTTCTGTTTATTAACGGTAACGATATCCTATTATTCCAATGCCCAACACAGTCTTGAGGTAAAAATTAATGGCGTAAAGTCTGATACTGGAAATATTTGCTTTGCCGTTTATAATAATGAGTCTTCCTTTTTAAAATTAGAAAAAGCATACACCTTTGGTATTGAAAAAGCGGTAAAGGGCATCACAAATTTTAAGATTTTGAACTTGCCAAAAGGAGAATATGCCATAGCTATTTTTCATGATGCTAATGACAACACCAAACTAGACACCAATTTTCTAGGCATCCCCAAAGAAAATGTGGCGTTCTCGGTAGGTAAAATGAAAACCTTTGGTCCTCCAGACTATAAGGACTGTACTTTTGCATTGAATTCTAATTCTGAAATAGAAATTAGTCTAAACTGATACTACTTAATCTGTGGTAATTTGAATAACCCCATTCGCCCCTTGAGTGCCATAAACAGATGCTTGAGAACCCGTTAAAATAGTGATTTTCTTTACACTAAAATTATCTACCAACTCATTGATAGAATTAAAACTATTCCCAATTACTTGTGAGTTTAGCACATAAAGTGGTTCTTCTGTGCCAGTTGACGTGAAAGAATTAGAATTCTTATTAATTATGGGGACACCATTTCTAATAAGTATTCCAGGTTTTTGTCTAATCCGTTGTAATAAAGGAACATTGCCTCGGTTTGTTGTCTCTAGCTCTTTGCCTATATCAGATTTGGTGACTTTTGAGCTATTGGATGTACCACAACCAACTATAACTATAATCCCTAATAGTAATGCAATGCTCAAAAGTTTTTTCATAATTCCCTTTTAGTTTTTTAAATATAAGTAATTTTCAAGTAATTAAATTTATTGGCAAAATACATGGTATTAGTAGCACAAGTTTTAGGAGCATTATTTGGTTTGTTGGCTGTAATATTTGGTGCTTTTGGAGCGCACGCCTTAAAGAAAACCCTTAACGAGGAACAGTTAAAAAGTTTTGAGACTGGGGTAAAATATCAAATGTATCATGCCTTGGTCCTTTTGATGATTGGTTTTAACCTAAACCTTGATACAACCATGGAACAATACATGGTCTATTGTTTTATTTTGGGGACCGTGCTTTTTTCCTTTAGTATATATGGGTTGTGTATCAGTGCATCCAAAGGAAAGAAACTTAAAATTTTAGGGCCAGTTACGCCACTGGGTGGATTACTCTTGGTTATTGGATGGGTGCTATTATTATATTCTTTTATAAAAAACTTTGTATAATCACTTTTCAGTTTCAATTGCTACTTCAGAAGTAAACTCCTTAATTGCGGTGTTAGGTTCCATAATGGCATAACCTTTCCAAAATTCAGGGTCATAATTAGGCATATAGGTAGGTAATACGGTGTTATTTTCGGTGAATGCGTCAAATGTTGATTCACTAATTGGGCTTTTATCAAATACTACTACTTCATATTTATTTTTGCCAGCAAAGGCGGCATCAATTTTTAGATGTAATTCATTTTGTTTTCTTCTGCCTTTAACATTTTTATTTTTTTCGATGATTCGGATAGGTCTTTTAAACCCAACTTGATTGCCTTTGGTAATTTCATAATACCTTAGGGAATAACGACCATCGTTGTCCTTGCCAAATAAAACGCTTCCTTTTGCCAAATATTCATTAAGTGAGACCCCAAGTAACTTGAATTTCCGTAGAGGTTTAACATTTTCAAAATCCATCTTTATTAGGGCAAAATCCTCAGAATTGATATATAATTTTCCTCTGAATTCTTCAGAGCCCTTAGGTACAAATCGAATAACATATAATGCCTTATCTCCAATAAAAGTGAAGTCCTCGAGTGTTAATTCGTAGCGTCTTGGTTTAAACAATACATTATAATCACTATCGCTAAACACAGGAAGGTTGCCGTAGAGGTTGCCAAGGGTTCTACGTTTATAATTGGCAAAGAACTTCTTTTGCTCTTCCTTGTCTTTCTTCTTTTCCTCTAATTGGTTATTTAAAGCGGCAACATCTGTAGAGTCTATTTCATCTTCAAATAGTTCATCAGCATCTAGTTTGGTCCCAAAAAGACCGGATTTCACTTTAAAATAGGAATCGGTCTTAACGTTCTTTTTGATAATTTCATTAAAACGTTCTTCTAAGTTCTCATAATCCAGACGTTTGCTTTTATCATAAAGTTCAGAGGCTTTTATAAGGTCTAATTTATGTTCGTCTTCGTCCTCATTGCCATATAAATCACCTAACATTTCCGTGTAATACGTATCTTGTTTTGGGACGGTATTTATAACACTGTCCAGGAATGATTTATTAAAGGCATCAATGGTAGATTCTTTTATTCTGTAGTTGGTTTTTTGAATATAGTTGGAGTACGTTTCCCTCAGGAACACCCTTTTTTTACTAAAACCATACTTATAATTTTTCTCCAGACTATCTTGTACGATTGATAGTATTTCTTTGGCAGTATAGTTTTTGTTGGATACAATAACTTCCCTTAATTCAATAGCCTTTGGAGATAGTTTTATACTGCTTTCCTTAAATTCTCGAATAGGTGCGCCAATGGATTTATAGCCAATACACGAAATGAAAATTGAATCATTGGCATTTATTTCATCGGACAATAAAAAAGTAAATCGTCCTTCTTCATTACTTATGACCCCTTTATTGTTTAATACTACGGTTGCGTAAGGAATGGGTTTTTGGGTAACACTGTCTATAATGATAGAGCTTAAAGTTTGGGCTATGGCATCAGCACTATATGATAAAATAAAAAGGAACCAAAAGTAATATAACAGTTTCGTATTCATCGTGTTTAGGTATGCTTGTGCAATCTAAACGAACCTAGGGACAATACGTTACAATTTTAGAAATTGTTAGGAAGTTTTAGGGCTTTTTTAACGAATGATACCACCTATAAATTTGAAAGGTAAACCAAATGGTAATTCAGTGACAACCACAATCCGTTTGGCCACAGGATTTGGTATTGTTCTTTTTATTGGCGAACAAGGTTTTGGGTAGAAAGAACTTTTTTACAATGTACCCTATCGCAATAAACAAAGTAATATAGACTAGTATTTGTTGTAGGGTTTCCATTGTATTATTTTAGGATTTGATAAGCTACTAAAGCAACAATATAAGCAAATAGACTCATAAAGACAAGCTGTCCGGCAGGCCATTTCCATGAATTTGTCTCTCTTTTTACTACCGCTAATGTGCTCATACATTGCATCGCAAAAGCATAAAACAATAGTAAAGATATTCCTGATGCCAAATTAAAAAGAGGCTTGTTGGTTTTAGGGTTTATTTCTGCTGCCATCCTGTTTTTGATGGTTTCCGTTTCTTCTTCGTCATTCCCTACACTATATATGGTTGCCAAAGTCCCTACAAATACTTCTCGTGCCGCAAAGGACGTCAGTACCGCTATTCCAATTTTCCAATCATAACCTAATGGACTTACTATAGGTTCAATAGCCTTGCCCATATAGCCCATGAAGGAATGTTCCAGCTTGTAACTTGCTATTTCATGGTTTAAGGCGCGGTTTTTAAGCTCAACTGTTTTTAACGCTATAGAATCCTGTATCGCCAAGGATGATAGTGAAGTTTTACCTTCGATATTATTTGAAGTCAGTGTTGTCTTGTATTCATCAAGTTTGGTTTGGATATAGTTTTCACTATGAGTATTTAAACCTTTGGATGCTACTTGTTCGGTTATAATGGTTTCTGCGTTTTTAAAATCATCCGAAAATCCGTTGGAACCTAAAAACCACAATATTATTGAGATGGCTAAAATAATTTTACCGGCCCCATATACAAAGCTTTTTGTTTTTTCCAATACGGTATAACCCACATTTTTCAATAAGGGTAGTTTGTAATTGGGCATCTCCACTACAAAGAATGACCTGCTTTTAATTTTAAGTATCTTATTTAAGATCATGGCAGATACTATGGCCGCACCGAAACCTAGTAAATAAAGTAGCATTAGGGTAAGGGCCTTATAGCTTAACCCCAAGAAATTACCTTCTGGAATTACCAAGGCAATAATAATAAGATAAACTGGTAGTCTTGCGGAACAGGTAGTAAATGGGGTTACCAATATCGTAATTAACCGTTCCTTCCAATTCTCAATGGTTCGTGTTGCCATAACTGCGGGTATGGCGCAAGCAGTACCGGATATTAGCGGCACCACACTTTTTCCACTGAGACCAAAAGGGCGCATTAGTTTGTCCATTAAAAAAACTACTCGGCTCATATAACCGGTCTCTTCAAGCAGGGATATAAATAGAAACAGAAATGCAATCTGGGGTATAAAAATGACGATACCACCAATTCCCGCCAATATTCCTTCGGCTATCAAATTTGTAAAAACACCAGGAGGCAGGTTGTTTTTTACCCATTCCGTTGCAGATGCAAAAAAACCATCAATGATATCCATTGGGTATTCGCTCCAACCATAAATAGCTTGAAAAATGGTTAATAGGATTATAAAGAAAATTAAATAGCCAAAAATCTTATGCGTTAAAATTTTATCGAGACTGGCCCTAAATCCTTTGGCTGCGTTTATATCAACTTTATACGTTTCCTTCAGTATCCCATTAATAAATTGATACCTTAAGATGGTTTCTTTCTGTTGTAGTCGTTTTAACTCTGATTTTGACTTTGTTGCAAATGAAGAGGAATCTTTTATAAGCTTCTTCTCAATAGGCATAAAGTTTACATCTTGTGTAATAACTAGCCAAAGTTTATATAAATCCTCTTTTGGAAAGGTAGTTCTTAGTCGCTCAAAATAATCAGGTGCAATAACAGAAGTATCAACATTGGGTGTGTTTGATAGCTTTTTATAATCTGTTATCAGTTCTTTAAGGGTATCAATACCAGTGCTTTTTCTGGTACTTACAAGCGCAATTTTAGTATCTAATTTTTCTTCTAATAAATCAATATCAATGGTAATTCCTTTTCGTGACATGCGATCTGCCATATTAATGACCAATATCACAGGAATTTTTAAATCTTTGATTTGTGTGAATAGAAGAAGATTACGCTTTAAATTTTCCACATCGGAAACAACAATGGCTACATCTGGGTGGTCTTTGTCATTCTTGTTCAATAACAGCTCAACGGCAACACTTTCATCTAAAGAGGTCGTGTTTAAACTATAGGTTCCAGGTAAATCTAAGATATGTGCTTTTACTCCTCGTGGCAGTTTACAGATACCCTCTTTCTTTTCTACAGTGATTCCAGGGTAGTTTCCAACTTTTTGATTTAATCCGGTAAGCTGGTTAAATACCGATGTTTTACCGGTGTTGGGATTGCCTATTAAGGCTACGTTGATTTGTTTGCTCATAGCCCACTGCCTTCTTCTATGATCTCTAGTGCAATGTGATGTGCCATTGCACGTCTAATGGCTATATGTGATCCATTAACGTTAATGTAAATGGGATCCTTTAATGGCGCTATTTGTACAAGCTCAACCTCATTTCCTGGCAAACAGCCTAGCTCCAATAATTTTATGGGCAATGCATCTTCGGTAAATTCCTTGATGATTCCTTTCTGCCCGCGCTTTAATTGTGCAACTGTTATCTCCAATTTTTATTTAGATTGATTTTAATTAAGGCAAAAATAATGGATTTTTTTTAATTAAGAAATTAATACAACTTAAAATAAAAGGAACTGGAATTACCCTATAGACGATTGGATTGTTTAGTGTAATTATAAGGATAGTATCTGGTTTTGTTATGTGATAAATACTTGGATGTGCTTTGTTGTTTGGTTCCTAATCAGAGCTGTAGCTAGCCCTTAAAATCGCAAGGTCTTCCAATAACTTTTGCACGTCTTCTTTATTCGTCCCGTCATAGAAACCACGAATTCGTTTTTCCTTGTCAACCAGAATAAAATTTTCGGTATGGATCATATCAAATGGGCCACCATCCCCATCATTTTTTACAGCTAAATATGATTTTCTCGCCAACTCATATATTTGTTTTTTATCCCCGGTAACCAAATTCCATTTGCTATCGTCCACACCTTTTTCAAGGGCATATTTTTTTAATTGGACCACAGAATCAATAGCAGGGGTAACTGTATGCGAGAGCAGTAGTACTTCCTCATCATTTTTTAACTCATCTTGAATAGCGGCCATATTCTTGGTCATAATAGGGCAAATAGTAGGGCAGGTGGTAAAAAAGAAATCTGCTATATAAATTTTGTCTTTATAATCCTCTTGAGTGATGGTTTTACCATTTTGGTTAATAAGCTCAAAATCCTGTATGGTATGGTACTTTCTAATGTGTTGTATTTCTGTAGCTACCAATTCGGAATTTACCATTGCGGGAGAATAAATGGGTAGTGTCTTTTTGGGTTGCAGAGCATTGTAAAACAGGTAAATGATTATGGCAGATATACCCAATAATACAATTCCAAAAAGTCTAAATTTCTTAAAAAAAGAACGCATCGTTTTTATTGGCAAAGGTAAGACGGGGAAAGGGAGTATTCAAGAAAAGTTACTGCTATTGCAGCCAAAATATTCTTAAAATACGAGTTGCTTCACCTAGAATCTTTTTATAAGACCCTGTAAAGATGTACTTTTGTCCGATTTAAATTTTACAAGACGCTGATGAGTCCTATTTTAATAAAGACAATACAATTCTTTTTAAGCCTATCATTGCTAATCGTATTGCATGAACTTGGCCACTTTATACCTGCAAAATTGTTTAAAACCCGAGTTGAGAAGTTTTATCTGTTTTTTGATGTGAAGTTTTCACTTTTCAAAAAGAAAATAGGGGAGACGGTTTATGGTATAGGCTGGTTGCCTTTAGGTGGTTACGTGAAGATTTCCGGTATGATTGATGAAAGTATGGATACCGAGGCCATGAAAGAAGAACCCAAACCATGGGAGTTTAGAAGTAAACCGGCTTGGCAACGTTTGATAATTATGCTGGGCGGTGTAACCGTTAATTTTATTTTGGCGGTCATTATCTATATAGGAATGGCATTTTCTTATGGCGAGGAGTTTATTCCTGCAGATAGTCTTAAAGACGGTTTATGGGTTACCGAAAAAACAATAGGAGATAAACTGGGAATACAAACGGGAGATTTAATTTTGGCCGTTGATGGTGAAAAAGTAGAGAAATTCAGTAAACTACCTTTAGAGATTATCAACGGAAACACCATGACCATTAAAAGGGATGGGAACACTTTTGATCAGGAAATACCAGTTGATTTTATTTCCACTTTACTTGATGATGAGGATAAAATTAGATTTTTGAGCCTAAGAAGACCATTTGTAGTTGGCGAAATTGCCGAAAACTCGGCTAATGTAAATTCTGGATTATTACCGGAAGACGAAATTGTAGCTATTGCCAATACGCCAATTTCTTATTTTGATGAGGTAAAACCAGTTCTAGAGCAATATAAAACTCAAAATATTGAATTGACTGTGGTGAGGAATGATAATGAACGATTACAAATACCAGTTGTAATTAGTGATTCTGCCACTATTGGTATCCGTCCTGGTCTTATTTCCTTTGAAGCCATGCAGGAAAAAGGTCTGATGAATGTTGAAAAAATAGAATATTCCTTTTTAGAATCTATCCCAGCAGGTATAGATAAGGGCGTAAGTACATTATCTGGCTATGTAAAGCAGATGAAGAAGATTTTTAATCCAGAAACCGGTGCATATAAAGGCGTAGGTGGTTTTGCGGCTATTGGCGGATTGTTCCCAGGGGGTTGGGATTGGCCGGCATTTTGGAGCGCAACAGCCTTTATATCTATTATATTGGCATTTATGAACATATTGCCTATTCCTGCTTTAGATGGTGGACACGTCATGTTTTTACTGTATGAAATGGTCACTGGAAGAAAGCCAAGTGATAAATTTTTGGAATATGCGCAGATGATCGGATTTTTCCTTTTAATAGCATTATTACTGTTTGCAAACGGTAACGATTTGTATAAATGGCTATTTAAATAAAAAACAGTTTTTTTTGTTTGGCGAGTTTTAAAAAACAATTATATTTGCAGCCGCTTTAAAGGATAAAGTAAGGCATTTTCCTCCTTAGCTCAGTTGGTTAGAGCATCTGACTGTTAATCAGAGGGTCCTTGGTTCGAGCCCAAGAGGGGGAGCTTTTTAAAAGAAAAACCTTGTCAATTACGACAAGGTTTTTTTATTCTTTTATAAGGTCATCCAATAGCTTACGTACCTTAGTACTGTTCCAATCGGCTGCACCTGTTTCTTTGATGATAATGGTACCTTGGGCATCGATAATGAAATTAGTAGGTATACTTTTTTCTTCTAACAGTTTTGGAGCTTGCATTACAGGAATATAGATGGGTAGATTATATTCTCTTTTGCTAATAAATTCCTGTACTTTTTTTGTGTTTTCTTGAGTCAAGAGAATAAAATTTACCTTGTTGCCATAATCATTGTACAGTGCTTGTATACCTGGTAACTCTGCAATACAAGGAGGGCACCAAGTTGCCCAATAACTTATAAAGGTTACATTTCCTTGGCCAATAGCCATGTTTTTTGGTTCCCCACTTAAATCCTGTACTTCATATTGAAATGGCACTACTGTTTTCTGGTCATCCACATCTTCCACACTTGGTGACCAAATTTTCACTTTTAATTGATTAATGGCTACTTGTATTGGAGTTCTTGTTTGTGGTATCAATAATAAAATAATGAATGCTATAAATAGCAAGTCACTTATTTTAAATTTGGGAATTTTCATGATATAAAGGTAGGGGATTCTAAAAATAGAATTAGGTATTACAATCATTTAGTGGGCTGTTAGCCGACAAAATTTGCTATCTACTTAATTCCGATATCCTTATTTAATTAAACTCTGCTTAGAGTAATAATAATTACAATTAGATTACCAACCATTATTATTCCTATAATAGCTAATAGCAATTTAACTCTATTATGACGCATATCGGTTTGTCCTTTTTCGTTCTAAATGCCTTGTTCGCATATTATGTAACTACTGCTATGCAATACACTCACAGCGTTTTTAATACAAAAAATAACTTAGCCTACGATACGACATTATAGAATTAAATTGGTATAATTGTTAATGCAACCATGTTTCAGAATTAGAAATTATTTTATTTTCTCCATAACAAAAAGCACCTAATTAGTTGCTTATCAATGGGTTATCTTAATACGTTTTTCTTTGTAAGAAACGGTTGATGATTATGGCGTTTTCCGGTAGCTTGATATAGTGCATTGGCCAATGCTGCAAAAATTGGCGGATAGGTAGGTTCTCCGAGGCCGGTAGGGCTTACGTCACTTTTTACAAAATGCACATCGATTTCTTTTGGTGCTTCGCCCATACGTATCATACGATAGGTGTCGAAGTTGTTCTTTTGAGGTACCCCCTCCACAAAAGTCAGTTCCCCATAGAGCGCTGTACCAATACCATCAACGATTCCTCCTTCGGCCAAATTAATGGCTGCATCAGGATTTACGACGATACCACAATCGACAGCACAGGTTACCTTTTCAATAATAGGTTGATTGTTCTCCCAGCGCATTTCCAAAACTTGAGCAGCATAGGAATTATGACAAAAATAGGCAGCCACTCCTTTCGACAAGCCACTGTCTATATTGCCCCAATTTGATTTTTCCTTGACCAATTTTAAAACGCCGGCATACCGTAAAGGGTCATAATCATTGGTTTTTCCTTCTAGGGGATTGGTGATGGCACGGTCCAACAATTCCAATCGGAAATCAATGGGGTCTTTCCCTGCTGCCTCCGCAACTTCATCCAAAAAGGACTGTTCCGCACAGGCCATAAAGTTGGAACTGGGTGCCCTAAAGGAACCTACGGTAAGATTGGTATCGATGGTCCAATCCTCTGCCAGATAATTGTCAACGGCTCCCGCAGGAAAGCGGTCTTGGTGTAACGGACTTTGTGGGATACCCCCGGTATTCACGTGAAATGCAATCAATTTGTTATCCGCGTCCAGGCCCGCTCGAAATTTTGCCTGATAGGCCGGTCTGTAGATACCATCGGTCATATCGTCTTCTCGGGAGTAGACCAATTTTATGGGGGCGTTCATCTTTTGCGATATCAATGCTGCCTCCACTAGCCAATGGGCATAAGATCTTCGACCATAGCCACCACCCAACCGGGTCATCTGTATCTCTATATTTTCAATGGGCATGCCCAATCGTGCCGAAAGGGTTCGCTCCGTCAATTCTGGTTTTTGCAAGGGTCCGATAAGTTCCGCCTTTTCTGCGGTCACATCGGCGAAGAAATTCATGGGTTCCATGCAATTATGTGCCAAAAATGGTGCAGTATAGTTGGCCTCTATAATTTTTGCAGCTCTTTTAAAGGCAGTGTCGGTGTCACCGTCTCGGCGTCTTACTTCTACTTTTTTTGAAGGTATGGCGTGCATTTGAGCATAATGTACGCTTGTATTTTCTAATCCGGCGGGGGTATGCTCTTGCCATTTTCGTCCAAATCGGTCCCGGGTATCTGTGGAACTTTCAATGGGTTCACATTCTATTTTCAGGGCTTTTTTTGCATTCATGACTTCCCATGTGGAGTTGCCCACAATGACCGCGACCTCGTTAAACGTTCGTGTATCGAAGAAGGCCTTCTCATAACCGTCATTAAATACCTTGATTGTGAAGATGGATTGGATACCGGGCATGTTTTTGGCTTCGGTATCATCTATGGACTTTAATTTTAATCCAAATGCAGGGGGATGAACTATCATGGCAATCAACATACCTTCCTTGTAGGTATCTACCCCAAACAAAGGTTTACCAGTAACGATTTTGTGTCCGTCCACATTTTTTTGGGAAGTTCCTATGATATTGAAATCCTTGATGTCCTTTAATTGCACTTCATCAGGCACTTTCATAGTTGCTGCAGCGGAAGCCAATTCCCCGTAGGAAGCACTTTTGTCACTTGCGGCATGTGTTACAATTCCGTTGGCAGCTGTAAGTTCTTTCTTGGGTACTTGCCAAGTTTTTGCAGCAGCTGCGATGAGCATTGCCTTCGCAGAAGCACCTGCCATTCGAAGACCTTCCCATCCTCTTCGAATGGATTGGCTACCTCCAAGATACTGAAAGGTAAAAGCATCCGTATTTAAAGGTGCTTGTTCTACAATAACAGCTGCCCAATCAACGCCCAGTTCATCGGCAACAATCATAGGCATGGACGTTTTTACATTTTGACCGCCCTCCGGATTCGGAGATAAAATAGTCACTTGTCCATTATCGGCAATCTTTAAATAACCATTGATCTTGAACCATTCCTTCGGTAATTCATTCACCTCTTCTGGGGACATTTTACAAGAAGCCAACCAGCTAAAACCGAGCATCATGCCACCACCTGCCAGTGCCGAACTTTTGATAAAGGACCTTCTCCCTATTTTAGTTTTTACAGTAGACATGACATTTAATTTTAATGTTTTTATTCTAATTTGGTAAAGATAGATGGCATGGATTCTGGGTCCATCGCTTCCATATCGATTAGTTCCAAGTGCTTCACCATTTTTAGGGTGGCCGTTTTATACTTTAGAAAATGTGGGGTTTTTAAATGAGATTGGTACGCATTGGTATCTGCATAGATCTCCAGTAAACAAATTTGGCTGGGATGTTCTTTCTGGTACACAGGATAAATACAAATTACACCCGGTTCCAAACGTACAGAAGCTTCGGACTCTTCCTTTAAAATGTTCTTATATTCCTCTAAATATTCAGGATATATTTCTAGGGCTGCAATCCTGACCATCATGTTTTCATTTATTGTTGCATCATCACTTACCTGTGCTAGCCCCGAAAACGAGAAGTTCATTGTTGTCACAAAGGATAAAATTACTTTTTGGTATCCCATAGAATATTTAAATAAAGTTATCCAACCAGAGGGGGTTTGTCAGTTTTGAATGGTTGTTCATAATGCCGTTGCCCCGTGGCTTTATACAATGCATTGGCCACCGCTCCAAAAACAGGGGGAAATGGCGGTTCTCCCATACCTGTGGGGTCTATTTCATTCTGCACAAAATACACATTAATTTCTTTTGGTGCTTCGTTCATACGGATCATTTGATATTGGTGAAAATTATTTTTCTGGGGCACTCCGTCTTCAAAGCTCATTTCCCCAAAAAAGGCATTTCCCACACCATCGGTTATGGCACCTTCTGCCATGTTTGTAGCCGCATCAGGATTTATTACCACTCCACAATCAATGGCACAAACTACTTTTTCAACTACAGGTTTACCGTTCTCCATCTTTAAATCCAGTACATGTGCTGCATAGGAGTTATGGCAAAAATAGGCCGATACTCCTCGATGTTTTGTTTCATCATTTTCTTTCCATGCCGATTTTTCCCGTACCAATTCCAAGACTCCGGCGTACCTATCAGCATCATAATCATTTCGTTCGCCTACAGGATTTTCCTTGGCGCGTTTTAGCAGGTCCAAGCGAAATTGAATGGCGTCCTTGCCCATGGATTCAGCAACTTCATCCAAGAACGCTTGTTCGGCACCGGCCATGAAATTAGATCGTGGAGCTCTAAAGGCACCTATGGTAATGTTGGAATCAATGGTCCACTCTTCTGCCATATAATTATCAATGGCCCCGGCCGGAAAACGATTGGCGAACAATGGACTCTCCGGCACTCCGCCAGCCTTCACATGTAATGCCGTTAAATTATTGTTTTCATCAAAAGCTGCGCGATAGGTTGCGTGATAGGATGGGCGATAAATACCATTGGTCATATCGTCTTCACGGCTATATACTAACTTGATAGGAGCATTGACTTTTTGTGAAATCAGGGCCGCTTCCACCACAAAGTGGGCATAGGCCTTGCGGCCAAAACCACCGCCCATTCTTGGAAGGTCCATCTCAATATTCTCTTTCGGTATTCCCAGACTACTAGCAATGGTAGGGATGATCAAAGACGGAATCTGTATCGGCGCTGCAATTTTCGCCTTATCGCCCGCTACATGGGCAAAAGCATTCAAGGGCTCCATGTTATTATGAGCAAGAAAAGGCGCCGAGTAACTTCTTTCCAAAACCGTTGTTGCATTTTTGAAGGCTACTTCTGGATTTCCATCTTTTCGGACAACTTTTCCCGGTTTTGCGGCAAGTGCTTCCATCTGTGATTTATGGGTCGTGGTAGATTCCAGTCCTGCGGGTATGTTGATTGTTTCTTTTCCACCAAACCCAGCGATTGTTTCTGAATAGGCGGTAATGGGTTGCCATTCCACTTTTAATTTCTTTTTAGCCTGCATCACCTCCCAAGTAGAGTTGCCCACTATCGCTACCAATTCAGGAAATGCGTTTGTGTCGAAACCGCCTTTTTCATATCCATCCTTAAAACTCTTGATCGTAACCACATCCTTGATTCCAGGCATGGCTTTGGCCGCTTCACCATCCACTGATTTTAAGGTCAAACCAAATGCTGGTGGATGTTCGATCATGGCGATCAACATTCCGTCCTCTTGAATATCCATGCCAAATAAAGGCCTACCGGTTACAATGCTTTTTGCATCTACATTTTTTTGCGAACGGCTGACCAGTTTAAAATCCTTTACCTCTTTTAGTTGTACTTCTTCGGGTACGGTAAGTGTTGCTGCAACTAAAGCCATTTCGCCGTATCCGGCCGATTTTTTAGTGGCTGCATGTTGTAATACTCCTGCTTCTGCGGTAACCTCTTCTTTAGGTACTTGCCAGGTTTCTGCCGCCGCCGCTATCAACATCTGCCTTGCGGTTGCTCCGGCCATTCTAAGCGGTTCCCATCTGGCACTTATTCCCCTACTGCCCCCTGTAAATTGAAATCCATATTTATCTGCATGATAGGGCGCCTGTTCTACCAGTACATTTTTCCAATCTACATCTAACTCTTCTGCTACCAACATGGGCATAGATGTTCTTATATTCTGACCGAATTCCGGATTGGGCGTATAAATGGTTACAACCCCATTATCGCCAATTTTCAAATACGAATTCATCTCGAACCATTCTTTGGGCATTTCCCTGACAGCCATCTCTTTTGCCTGCTCAGGCTTACAGGAGTTTAAAATGCTAAAGCCAAGTACCAAACCGCCACTTGCCAAACTTGTATTTTTGATAAAGGCCCTACGTCCCATATGTGTCTTTAGTTTCGTCATCTCCTAATTTTTTGATTAAACATTTTCCGAACTAGCGGCTGTTTTTATTGCTTTTTTGATTCTCGTGTACGTTCCACACCTACAGATATTACCGTTCATGGCGCTTTCAATTTCTTCTTCCGATGGATTTGGGGTTCTTTTTAACAAGGCGGAAGCTGACATTATCTGCCCTGCCTGGCAATATCCGCATTGGGGTACATCGATTTCCAACCAAGCATTTTGAACTGGATGATTGCCGTTCTCGGACAAACCTTCAATGGTTGTGATTTCTTGTTCACCAACCGCTGAAACTGGAAGTTGACAGGATCGAACCGCATTGTTACCCAAATGTACCGTACAGGCACCACATTGGGCAATACCGCAGCCGTATTTTGTACCTACTAATTTTAGATGATCTCGTAAAACCCAAAGCATAGGTGTTGTTGAATCAACATCAACTGCCCGCATTTCCCCATTAATTTTTAGATTGAATTTTGCCATGATATATTTTTGCTTTATTCTGAATTTAATTTACTCATTTTATTTTAGTTCTACCTAATTAGGGCTAAGTAGTTTACTAAAGGTCAGATCGGCCAGTTTCCAAGTGTTATTCTCCTTTACATAAACCTCCGTTACCATGAAGGAATTGGTCACTTCATTGCTGCCGACTACGGCCAACAGAGTTATTTGGTTCCAAAGTATAGCGGTATTATCATTCAAAACTTCGACCATGATTTCATGTACATCGGCTTTTTTGTAGTGGATGAACCCACCTCTAATGATTTCTACTTCGCGGTCCTTCCCCCACGTGCCGCCCATGTGGACGAACTTGGCCTTATCATGAAAAAGGTCTTCCAATTTATCGGCATCCTTGTCAGCCATCCATTGCCATTTCGTCTTTGACAATTCTTTGATTTCATTTTTAACTGTAACTTCTTGGGAAAAAGTAGATACACTTATCATCATTAAAAAAATCCCTACTAAAACTATTCTCATTTTATAATTATTTAATTGTTACAAATTCAAATTTTTCTTTCTCAAACCTATGAAATAATAAAGATGAAGTACTTACCCCAATTACGGATATGCTTACCATTATTACCGATTTTCTAAAAGTGATTTGAATTCCTGGTTATCAATCACTTATCTTTATCTTAAATAGTATGGTTTCACATGAAAAATATGTATAACATTAATACAATAGGGGACTATCTTTCGCTAAGGAAACAGGAAGTTTTACACCCATTGGTTGGGGTCGTCGATTTTGAGGAAGTAACCGAAGAGGCCAAATTAATTCCTAATTTTGATGCCCTACGCTTTAATTGTTATGCTGTTTTTATAAAGGATGCCAAAGGCTGTAAATTAAAGTATGGTGGTAAGCCTTATGATTACGATGAGGGTACTTTAGTTTTTGTTGCACCTAATCAGGTTGTAGAGTTGACCTATGATGATCCGAAGTTTATACCTAAAGGATATGCCTTGCTTTTTCATCCTGATTTGTTTTTAGGAATGGATTTGGGACGAAAAATACAGGATTATAGCTTTTTCTCCTATTCCGTGACGGAAGCCTTGCATCTTTCAACCAAAGAACGCAAAGTACTTTTAAGCTTATTGGATAAGATTCGGTTAGAACTGGAACAAACCATTGATAAGCACAGTAGAAAATTAATTGTGGCCAATATTGAGCTTTTTTTGGACTATTGCACCCGTTTTTATGATCGACAGTTTTTAACAAGAGAAATTGAAAATGTAGGTTCCATGGAAAAATTCAACACTTTATTGAATAACTATTTTACATCCAATAAACCGAAAGAATACGGAACACCTTCTGTAGGCTACTTTGCCGATAAATTATTTTTGTCTTCCAATTATTTTGGTGATTTGGTAAAAAAGGAAACCGGAAAATCTGCCCAAGAGTATATTCAGAATAAGCTTATAGAGGTAGCTAAGGAAAAGGTATTTGACCCATCAATCTCTGTTAGTGAAATTGCATACGAACTTGGTTTTAAACACCCACAACATTTTTCAAGATTTTTTAAAAATAAAGTAGGATATTCTCCAAATGAATTTCGCTTGTTAAATTAGTTCAGATTATTTACAAAAATAAAAATTACTTTTCCGCAATCATAGAAGGAGAAGTGTGAACTATAATTCAAATTATTTTATAAGTAATTTGGTTGTTTTCTGCTTAAAAAACAGTCTTTAAAAAGTTGTCAATTCCTTTTAAACTAGGTTCAAACCAAGTGTTATATAGAATAAAGGAATGGGGCGCAGTTTCAAAATGCAGTACTTCACTATAAATACTGTTTTTCCGCAATACAGCCATATAATCATCCCTGCCAGCATGCATTCTATCTACGGAACTATTTATAAATAAGGTGGGCGGCGTATTTGGACCAACATAGGTTAATGGAGCAGCGGCTTTCCATAAAATAGGATTCTCTTTTTTAGAATATCCTAACCAATAGGTTGCTGCAGAAGTGCCATTACTGTCATCGCCCTCTCCACTTTCTGGATGAATAAAAGCTAAGGTACCGTCAATATCTACAACGGCATTAACTTTGGAGGAAACAGTACTTGGTGTTTCACTCCCTTCAAACAAAGCCATATCTCCAGTTGTTCCTAAAAACGCAGCTAATTCGCCTCCAGCAGAAAATCCAAGCACTACTATTTTGTCAGGGTCAATATGATAAGTGTTTGCATTACTTCTAACCCATTTTACTGTTTTTTTAAGGTCATAGACGGCTGACGGGAACAAAGCTTCTGTAGAGAGCCTGTATTCTGGTGTAAAACATACATATCCCATATTTGCGAGCGATTCTGCCAAGGGGTAGTGTTGTGTCCTATTTCCTGAACGCCAACCTCCTCCGTGAATTATTATAATAGCTATTCTGGAATCGCTTACAGTTTTTGTTGGTTTAAAAATATCAAGTAATAATGGCCTGCTGGTTAAATTGGCATAAACAATATCTTTTGTGGTTTCAACTGTTGAATACTCAAAACTGGAAACTAATTTAATGTTCGGATATTTTTTTACATCATTTGCAAAAGCAGCTTTATTGTTATAGGAAGAATCTGGAATACCTGTTACACCGGCGTAAGATTGAGAATGTATATTAGACCAAAATAAAATGATTAGTGTAAATAAAATTATTTTCCCAATTTGTAAGTAGAAATTTTTATTCAACATTTTTAATATTTCAGTATTCATTTAAGTTTTGCAACTAAATTTATATGTTGTTTTTTAATTTCTTTGATAACTATTTCTGCAACCAGTAGGGCTCCTTTTCTAGATAAATGTGTATTGTCTTTTTTTCCATCCGGATAATACGGATGATCACCTGGTTTAAAATGTAAATGTAGTTCCTTAGAGCCTTTTACGCCATAATTTGTTTCCATTTTTTCTGTCAAATAATTTAAATCGATAAATGGGACCTTTAATTCTTGTGCCACCAATCTTGTTTCTAATGGATACGTCCCATGTGTATCTACCATGGTTCCAAATTCATTAAAATTCCGTCTTACTATCGACGAAAAAAGAATGGGGTTGGCTCCTCTTTTTCTTGTTTCTTTTACAAAACGCATCAAATTATGGCGATAGGTAGTATGTGGATTGGTAAATCTCGTAGAATCTTTGAATTTTTGATCATTATGACCAAATTGAATAAAAACATAATCGCCTTCTTTTAAGGAATCATATACAGCTTGCCATCTGCCTTCATCAATAAAACTTTTGGTGCTTCTGCCGTTTACGGCCCTATTATCTACTTTAACATCATCCTTAAAGAATTCGGGCAATACTTGGCACCAGCCATGTTCTGGGTTTTTTTCGGGATTTTTCTTGTCTGCCATGGTAGAATCGCCGATGCAGTAGACGGTAGTTTCCTGTGCGTTGATTAACGTAATGCCCAAAATGAAAAATAAAATAAAAGGCAGTTTATTCATACTAGGCTCTTTTTAGTAGTATTGTTATTTAGTTCCATTTAAAGGCCAAGTAAGTACAAGGTTTATCAGTGGCGTTTCTTATACCATGCAGTAACTGGGAATTTGCCAAATAGAAGTCGCCTGGAACAGCGTTATAGTCCACACCATCTATTGTCATTTCAGTTTCTCCGGACATGATTAGAATAATTTCTGTTTCAATATGTGCATGAGGTTTATGGCTTGGACCTTTAGCGTTGAGTTGGGTGATATGCATTTCAAACCGCTCGCACATGGCGGTTGCTCGATCAAAATATTTAATTCCACCACCACGCGTACTTTCTTTAAAAGTCAAAGAATCTTTATTTAGCATTAAAGATCCACCAGAGGCAATACCTCTTTCAAGGTTCATGTTTTTTCTAGATTCATATTGCATCACGTAATAAGTAAGGTTGGTATCACCAATATTTTCTATGGTATGGTTTTGTTGTGGCAATAATAGTATAACGCCTCCTTCTCCAAGAATTTTACTTTTGCCTTCTATTACAACTTTCATTGTGCCTTCTTTTACAATAATGCATTCTTCCTTAGTTTCATTTGCATGTCCCGGGTTGGGCTTTGCGCCTGGATATTGTGTGGTAGCATGCATTCTAAAAAATTTAAAATGTGGAGAAGTACCTTCTAAAATTTTTCTGGACTCTCGCATATCTCCTTTTTTAACGGGGAGACTTTCCCATTTATACACGCCAGATTTTACAGGTAAAAGCTCTTTATTATGAGTTTTGTTAGTTGCCATTGTAAATGATAATGCGGAGAATACTATTATCACAATTAGTAAAAGTTTAGTTTTCATGCCTTTTGATTTTAAAGTTAAAATTATCTAGGCCAATACGAAATACCATATTCATTGTTGTTTAATGGGTCCTTTTGAACCATGGAGTCTTACCTAGTATGATTGACGTAGTATATTTTTTTGCTTGTTTTTTCGTTAATTGATGCGACCAAGAAGCTCTTTTTTCTGGTTTAAATCCTGGGCCAGAGTTCTTATATTCTGCATATAAAGATGTTTTTTCAGCATCTGGTTTAGACCAATTATCCCAACCTTTCTCTATGATATGATTTCCTAATTGGCAATTTAAAAATACCGTTTTAGCATACGTTCGCCACGGTCTTCCCAAATAAACCTGATCAAGGCCTTTGGTAGCGGTTAATTGGCAATTTTTAAAAACATAACCGTATTCTACGTCTTTGGGAGTGGATGCAGCAGTAATGTAGGAGTTTGTTTTACTATGTATTGTGCAGTTTTCAAATAATACCGTGGCTTGACCAAAAATAAAATCGGTAGTGCCTTCTATATAACAGTCTTTAAAATATTGTTTAAAACCTTCTCCAGTTGTGTAGAGTGTATCTTGATTTCCTGTTATGGTACAGTTTTCTATTTTAACCCTATCTGCATGGACTGCTAGGGCTACAGCTTGCCCTACTTCACCTGCCGTATTTTTAACAGTAAGATTCAAGGCATAAAAATCATTACCTTGTACCAACAGCGTTGGGGTGTGAAAGGTGCTGTTCCTTCCAAGGTTTAACTTGTCAAAATAGTCGTCATAGCTAATTATCGTTTTAGTTTTATCCTCACCGATTAGGCTAAGTTTATTATTCCATTCATAGACATTAACTTTCTCATAATAAATACCATTTTTAATTTTTATGGTTACCCTTTTATTCGGAAAGGCTTTGGCAGCGTTGATAGCATTTTGAATGCTCATATAATCCCCAGTACCGTCTTTAGCAACGGTCATGTTATATATATCTACTTTTTCATTGGTTTTTTTTTCTCCTTGTAATCGTTTTTTCCAGTTTGGAAAGGCTCTTAATACTGCTGCAGGATCATGGGTATACCATGCGTAACCGTTACGTCTTTCTTCCCCGATTTCTGATAGCTGTTTCTTTTTAATACCATCACGGTCACAAAAAAATGGGGTGTTGTTATCCAATTCCATAAATCTGGCCCAAATTGGTTCTGCTTGGGTATCTGTAACCATGGTTTTATGGGTCAGTTTACCATCTTTATATTCGCGAAGTTCTTTTAAACCATTAATTTGGGTTTCCTTGAACCATTTTACCGCTGCATGAACGGACTTTTTTATTTTCTGCGATGGATTTTTAATATCCATTAACAGTAATGTGATTCTCGCCGACTCCTTACCACTTAATGATGGTAGTTCATATGATCTTGCTTTTGCCGGGAGTAAGGTCTTCACATCATGTTGCGCGCACCATGCGGTTAACTTTCCATTTTGTTTATACTGGGTTTTAAGAATAATGGCTATACCCTTATCAAATGCCTCACGTATCTCGTTAATAGTCTGTACCGGGAGATTTATGTGCTTATACTTATCCGTTTCCAAAATGTCGTAAAACAATTTTAGAACGTTGTACATGGCATCATCATTAAAAGTGATATGCGAATAATAACCCTTACGAAGTGGGTAAAATTGGGGCCATCCACCATTTTTATATTGGGCTTGCAACAAATAATCCAAACCTTTTAAAAAGGCTATTCTGTATTTTTCATTAGAATGATATTTATAAATTTTGGATAAAAATAAAAGTTCCAACGTTGTTGCCCCATTATCTATAGTAGCGCCTATATTCTTTTCCTTTGCCTGTAAAAGTTCTTCTTTGTCGTTGTTAGTTATTTTATGTGGTTGTTTGTTTTTTGGCCATCCACCGATTTCTTTTTGTAGTAATAAAACATTATCGGCCAGGGCTATAGCCTCTGAAGATGCGAGCCAATTGGAATCATTGGATGCTGCTATTTTATCCCAAGAATGATCTAAAATCTGTCCTTGTAGGCTAATACAGAAACAAAAAAGAAGTAAACATAAAGCTGTCTTTACGCTCATCATGATAATCCTTTTTTTTTATAATTAAATTTCTTAAGTACTATATATTAATAGAAAAGAAGTGTTTGGCACCTAAATTATTCAATTGGTATTACTCTTTTTTCTGCACTGCTTTTTAAAGAGGCTTCTATAATTAGAATAACTAACGCCCCTTCTTCAGCAGTAACTGGTAATAGCCCATTATTACGAATAGAATTTGCAACATCGTCATAATATTCCATATAGTTACCCGGTAGGGTAGGAACTTTCACTCTAGTTACAACACCGTCTTTTTCAGTATGTAACCGCCCCATTTCGCTTTCTGGTTCTATGCCATAACCATCGCTACCAGGTACAATATCTACTTTTAAAGCATCTTCTTGTACGTCTGCCCTAGATTTTACAAAAGAACCTAAAGTGCCATGCAGTGTAAATCCAGTAACGACTTCTTTTACGAATAAACTAGATTTTAAGGTTACCCGAAACGTATCATAAAATAGTTTTACATCAAAATAGTCCATTACTGTTGCAGTGGGTCTAAAAATACCCGTATCGGCAAATACGGCTTTGGGTTTGCCAAATAAATATAAAGCCTGATCAATTAAATGGGAACCTAAATCGTACAAGGCACCTACCGCAGGTGTATTAACTTCTTTATGTACCTTTGGACTAAGGCCAGGTTGATAACGATCGTAATGAATATGAATTTCTACCAAATCGCCAAGAGCCTTGTTTTCAAGAACTTTCTGAACAGTTTTAAAGTCACTATCATACCTTCTATTGTGAAAAACGGAAAGTTTTACATGGTTATTTTTAGCCAGGGTTATCAATTCTTCTGCCTGTTCTGTTGTAGCAACAAAGGGTTTTTCAACAATTACATGTTTTTTGGCCTCGAGCGCTTTTTTTGCAAATTCATAGTGGGTTACACTAGGGGTGTTTACAATCACCAATTCAATATTTTCATCGGCTAATAAGGCTTCCATAGATCTAAATGTTAAAACATTCGGATATTTTTTTACAGCCTCATTTTTTGTTCTTTCCCAAACCCCATATAGATTGAACCTTGGATTTTGTACTACAAAAGGAGCATGAAAAACATATCCGCTCATGCCAAATGAACATAACCCTACATTTATTGGTTTCATATTTAATTCTATATTGTTAGCTTTTATTTGCTATTATGTAGTTTTAATTCTTTTTGCCATCGGTTCTAAATCTGTTAAGTCAGCAATTTTTACCGGTTTTCCAGATTCTATACTATTTCTTGCAGCGGTACCCACCAAAATGGACATTACACCATCTCTAATTCCCGCAGAACGAGCATATTCATCTTCTGTATTGGGTGTTACAAATATTTTATCGTGTAACCTTTTGTCACCACCACCGTGGCCGTTTCTTTCGGTCGCAATAGATACGGTTTCAAAATCGTTCCAGTTTTTGTGAACAATAATGTTTTCAATTTTAGTGTCGTCCATTGCTTTTTGCTCCATTTCTTTGGCATGCATTTCTGCTTGGTCAACAGTTACGTTTTGGTGGTAAGGAATATCTAATGTAGCCTCTATTCTTCCTTCGGTTCCATTAAATGCAATTCGCCATCCTTCAAAAGGAGAGTAAGTGGTAAGGGAATAATTTACCACTACATCATTGGCATATTTAATTTGTGTAGACATTTTGTCATAGATATCAATATCTTCCCTAAACAAACAATTGTCCCTTACATAACCATCGTACTCTTCATTGGCAACATATAAATCCATATCTCTCTTGGATTTGGTAATGTCGTAATGAAATTTACAGGTAGATTTATGTTCACAACTTCTGCAATTATCTCCTCTAAAAGGACCGTTTTTACCATAATGTTCCAAAGCGCCATAGGCAAAAACTTCACTTGGGTCAGAATCTAACCACCAATTTAAAAGGTCAAAATGATGCGTAGATTTATGAATTAGCAGTGTACCTCCTTTTTCTTTGTAACCATGCCATCTTCTAAAGTAAGAAGCACCGTGGTATGTATTTAAATACCAATGAAAATCTACAGAAGTAATTTTACCTATAGTATTATTCATTAATAGTTCTTTTATTTTGGTACTATAAGGACTCCACCTATAATTAAAGCCAACAATTAATTTTTTATTCGATTCCCGTTCTGCATCCAATATGGCTTGTGCTTTTGTTTCATCTGTAGTCAATGGTTTTTCGGTTAGGACATCACATCCATGTGTCAAACCTTTTATAATAAACTCGTGATGTGTAGCATCTACAGTAGTAACAATTAGTAAATCGGGATTGGTACTTTTTAACATTTTATCACAATCTTCAAAAGTATCGCAATTGGCTCCTATATACTTTTTACCATACGCCAACCTGCCTGGATTAATATCACAAAGGCCAACAAACTCCAGAATTTCCGAGTACTCATCTACCAAACGTTTTCCCCAAAAACTGGTACCTCTTACACCAGTACCTACCAAACATATGCGTAGTTTTTTATTAGAATTAAAGGCAAAAGAATGTAAGGGTATAAATGACCCTGCCGCTAACATGCTAATTGAGTTTAAAAATTGTCTTCTACTATTTTTCATAATATTTGGTATTAGTTTAATTAATGGGTTAAATAACTGTGATCATTATAAAAGCTAACTGTTGTTAGTTAATGGTATCTTTTGTGAACTCGCCGTCCACCAAACGCCAAATATTGAGCGGGTTATTATCCTGTAGCTCTTTTGGCAATAATGTAGCGGGGTAATCTTGAAAACATATCGGTCTTACAAAACGTTTAATGGCATTGGTGCCTACAGAGGTTGAACTTGGTGCTGTGGTTGCAGGAAAAGGGCCGCCATGTACCATAGAATGGCACACTTCAACGCCGGTAGGAAAGCCGTTTATTAAAACGCGACCTACTTTTTGTTCCAATATGTCAAACAGCTCCCTATAGTTTTCCAAATCTTCTTCAGTTGCATGTACAGTAGCTGTTAAATGACCCCCTAAAGCATGCGCGGCCTTTAGTATTTCTTCTTTGGTTGAAGCTTCCACGAGTAAGGACGAAGGTCCAAAATTTTCTTCTGCTAAACTTTCATTTTCAAGGAATGACTGCATGCTTGTTTTAAAGACTTTGGAAACTACTTTTTGCTCATCTTGTGGGTCTTTGCCATCTGCCAAAACTTCTAAATTATTATTGGCCGCCAATTGTTCCAACCCTTTATTATAAGCCGATTGAATTCCGGAAGTTAGCATTGTACCCGGTTCTACATTTTTAATACTATTTTTTAAGGTTGATAAAAAAGCTTCTGAATCTGGACTATCAGACAAGATGGTTAGTCCTGGGTTGGTACAAAATTGACCTACGCCCATATTTATGGAATTGGTATATCCATTGGCTATCTCAATGGCTCTCTCCCTTAAGGCACCAGGTAATACAAACATAGGGTTGGTACTTCCCATTTCAGA
This sequence comes from Maribacter sp., assembly GCA_965662155.1. Taxonomy (GTDB): domain Bacteria; phylum Bacteroidota; class Bacteroidia; order Flavobacteriales; family Flavobacteriaceae; genus Maribacter. The sequence continues at coordinate 25,641 of CBFIGW010000012.1, forward strand.
AAATACAGGAATGGGTTCAGGTCTTGAATTTGCATATTTGAACATGGCCATCCCACCTTTATAACTACCGGTAAAACCTACAGCTTTTATACTTGGATGCTTTACTAAGGTTTCGCCTACTTGAATGGTATTTCCCTGAACAAGTGAAAATGTACCACTGGGCATACCTGTTCTTTCTATTGCTGTGGAAATAGCTTTGGCCACCAATTCTGTGGTGCCCGGATGTGCTGGGTGTCCTTTATAAACTACTGGACAACCTGCGGCCAATGCAGAAGCAGTGTCCCCACCTGCCGTTGAAAATGCCAAAGGAAAATTACTGGCGCCGAACACAGCCACAGGTCCTAACGGAATAGTCATATGCCTAATATCAGATTTTGGAAATGGTTCTCGATCTGGTTGTGCCTTGTCAATTCGGGCATCTACCCAAGATCCTTCGCGTACTACGCTGGCAAACAATCTTAATTGATTCATGGTACGCCCCCTTTCACCCTGTAATCTACCTAAAGGAAGTGCTGTTTCTAAATGGCCTCGTTCTAAAAGTGTATCTCCTAAATTTTCGATTTCAGTGGCAATTTGATCTAGAAATTGCGCTTTTTTTTCATTATCAATTTTTCGGTATACTTGAAAAGCATTTGTTGCCTTTTCCACTGCTTGGTTAATTTCTGCAGATGTGGCATTTTTATATTCCCCTTCCAATTTGTTATTGGTTGCCGGGTTTATCGCTTGAAAGTAGTTTTCATTACCTTGCATAATATTCATTCTTTGATTTGGTAACCAAGTTATTTGGAAAATACTAGCTAAACAACTACTTCAAATAAAAATTGATTACTCAAACTATTTTTATTGGAATCCTATATCTTATTTTACTGGTTTAGTTCCAATGCAGCGAACATAAAAGGACCTGTTCCTTTTGGATCATTAGATCGTATAATTTCATTAACATAATAATCGAAAGAACCATCACGGTATGGGTTGCCACCTAAACCGGCAACTCCACAACATTTATTTAAATTAATAACACCGTTATCTTCAACCGTAATAAACTGTTCAATTATACCATCGAACCCTTTTTGGGCATTTTTCAAATAGTCCTTAGAGATATACCCTTTATTCGCACCTTTGGCCAAAGTATAGGTAAACATACTGGTTCCTGTTGCCTCAAGATAATTTCCTTCTCTTTCAGGCAAATCTAACACCTGCCACCATGCACCACCTTCATCTTGATATTTTACAATTGCCTCGGCATACTGATTCAGATAGCCTATAATTCGCTCTCGGCCAGGATGATCTAGGGGGAAATAGTCTAAAATATCTACCATGGCCATACCGTACCAACCCATACCGCGTGACCAGAAATGTTGTGAGAGTCCTGTTTCCTTATTTGCCCATTTCTGTTCTTTACTTTCATCCCATCCATGGAAATACAGACCAGTGTCAGAATCTCGACTGTGCTTTTCAATCAAATCAAATTGCAATGCGATTTTATCTAAAATCTTTTTCCGAGCAGCTTCATCATCGATAAATTCTAATGCATACTTGGTATGAAAAGGCTCTGCCATAAAAACACCATCTAACCACATTTGATATGGGTATCTTTTTTTATGCCAGTAACCCCCTTCGGAAGTCATAGGTTGATCTTCCAATTGTTGATGTAGCGTATCCATAGCCATTTTAAAACGTGCCTCCGGATTTTTCTGATGCAACCAAAAAATAGCATCCCCAGATTTAATCATGTCTAGGTTATAATTGGAGATTTTATAGGTTTCAATGGTACCATCTTCTTTAATCATTCGATTGGCGTAATCGTAGAAATAATCGTAAATCTTTTGGTCTTTTGTCTCTTCATAAACCCGTTGCATAGCCTGTAAGACAAGTCCATTTGTATAACTCCATCGTGACTTTTTCTGAAAATCCAAAAGGGTTGGGTCCGGAAATCTATATATTTCTGACAATGCCATACGCTCAGACCATTTGGCATCTTTGGGAACCACAATATCTATTGCTATATCCTTTTTTGTAGCTTCCTTCTTTTCTGATTTGCAACTGCTGATCAAAAGGACTAGTACAAAGCAATTCAACATTAGTTTAAGTTTGGTTTTCATACTATTCTATTTTAATTCTGCTAAAGTTGCGTCTAAATACGCTACAAATTCTTCTTGTGATTTGATTCCGTCTTTTTCCTGTTCCCAAGCACCTGCAAAGTGATAGGTTATTGGTGATTCCGTTGGTTTAAATACAACCAAATGATCAAACTCAGATTCTACTATTGCTTCAACATCTGAAATCTTATAAAAGATTACCATACCTAAATCATCAGGCACTAAGGTCTGTTCACCGTAAGTTGCTAAATAAGCCCAGCCATTTTCACCTTCTTTTTTGATGGGTTCAATACCCTCGAACTTTACAATACCAGTGGCTAAGCCCTCACCTGCCAAGGAAGGATTCAAAGTTGCTTTTGTAATTCGTGATTCGGGAGCTATCATCAAGTCCGCTTTCAAATCTATTTTCTGATTTAAGGCTTGCCATCCGTAATAGTTAATGGTAACTCCGGAACCGTTTTCGGTATTATGTATTTGAGCTGTCGTTGAATCCACTTCTTTAAAATGAACCACCGTTTTGTCTCCATCAAAACGACCATAAGAGCCAATACCCAAGGATTTTCCTGCTTTCAAAATATCTTGACCCCATGGGGCATCTTCATGATACGAATCATAATTATCAAGCCCTACCTGCGATAAAACCATGGTGTCTACTTTTTTTCCGTAAATATCTATGGCGTTTCTCCAATCAAAATAGATACGGTACCCAACTTTGCTACTTTCCCATCCAGGACCTTCATAACGTATGTAATAGGAATGATCCGTTAAGCTATCTGGCGCTTTTAAGAACTCAACGTTTTTAAAAGTAAAATCCTCTCCTACATACTTTTTACCTTGCCATTGACCACCTTCTTTTATTGATATTTCGGCATATGTTTTAGGGGCTTCGATTTTTGGATTTTCCTCGCTAATGGTTTTGTGTTTATCCTTACACGAGATAAACAAGGTCAAAACACCAATTAAATAGATATATATTATTTTCATAATGCTGTGTTTAATTACATATTTTATTGTGAAAGGTAGGGACTATAATAGACTCCACCATTTTTTGGATCTGGAACCATACATTGGATTTGGTAGTATTTTGCTGTTTGCAGGAAATAATGAGTGCCACCGAGGGGCATTGCCTTTAGTAGCTTTGTTATAGTTTTTCTTTTAGCTAGAAATAGCATATTTATTAGAATAATTAAAAATATATGTAATCGATTACATAATGTTAACGAATATATTAAAGTCAAACAACATATTGCGAATAAATCTTTAATATTTAACAATATTTCTTCGTTATATTGAAGAATTGGCATTTTTTATAACAGGTAAATACATGATGTGTAGTTTACACCGTACATTTTATAGTTATTTTTACATGATTTAATTACCAGATGATATAATCTCTAAGAATTTATCTTTTAAGACTTTCGTTTTAAGTTATATTCCTGATTATCAATATTTAAAAATGAGCAAGAAGACAACAATTTATGATATAGCGAATAAGCTTAATATCACTGCAGCTACCGTATCAAGAGCTTTAAACAATAATCCAAGGATAAGTACAGAAACAAAAAAATTAGTGCTGGAGACAGCAGCAATGATGAATTACAAGCAAAACAGGTTGGCTTTGGCACTTAAGAGTGGTAAAAGCAAAAATGTTGGTGTAGTTGTGCCATATATAAATAGAAGTTTCTTTTCATCTATAATTAGAGGTATAGAAGATGAGCTTTATCCTAAGGGTTACCATGTCATTATTGCCCAGACCCATGATGACCAAAATAGGGAAGTAAAAAATATCCAGAATCTTTTAAACGCTCAAGTAGATGGTATTTTAATTTCAACATCACACTCCAATAAGGAATTGGAACATTTTGAACCTGTTTTAAAAAAGAATGTTCCATTTATATTTTTTGATAGAAAGTTGAATATTCCTGATATGAGTTCTGTTACTATTGATGATTATCAAGGGGGTTTTGATGCCACTCAACATCTTATTGACCAAGGTTGTAAAAGAATTGCGCATTTACATGTAGACAATGGACAAGAGCTTTATGAAAGCCGATTACAAGGTTATAAAGATGCTTTAGCACAAAATAGTTTAGAATATAATCCTGATTATGTTATCCCCTTAATTAGTGATATGGAAGCGGGTAAAGAAGCGGCGGAACATTTAATGCAAATGCCGGTTCCGCCCGATGCCATTTTTTCATCAACGGATAACGGTCTTTTAGGTGCTTTCAAATACCTTCATGGCCTAGGTATTAGAGTGCCGGAAGATTTTTGTTTGGTTGGCTTTAGTAATGAGCGATTTACGCAATTCATGGACCCCTCCATAAGTTCCGTAGATCAGTCTCCGGTGGAGATGGGTAAAATGGCGGCCAAAGTTTTCTTAGAGCAAATGGAAAATAACGCAATCATGAAAGTTCATAAAAATGTGGTGTTACCCGCCAAACTAATTATTAGAAAATCCAGTACAAAATCCTAATTGGAATTAAAGGGAGACACCACGTTTCCAAGGTATAAAGTCATCCTGCCCTAATTGGTCGGCCTTGGCAATAATCTCACCACTGGCTACCTTAATTACAGACTCTAGAATTTTCTCTCCCATTTCTTCAATGGTTTTTTCACCCCGTATAATACTACCGGTATCAATATCTATAATATCTGGCATACGTTCTGCCAAAATAGTATTGGAAGATACCTTTAAAACAGGGGCAATTGGATTGCCGGTTGGCGTTCCCAAACCTGTAGTAAAAACTACAATATTGGCGCCAGAACCTACCATGCCAGTGGTGCTCTCTACATCATTACCTGGCGTACATAATAGATTTAATCCTGGTTTGGTTACATATTCACCATAATCTAATATGGCCTGAATTGGAGACGTGCCGCCTTTTTTTGCAGCTCCTGCAGATTTCATGGCATCTGTAATTAAACCATCTTTGATGTTTCCTGGGGATGGGTTCATATCAAATCCAGATCCCGCAGCTTCTGCAGAATTCTCATAGGCTTTCATTAATTCTATAAAACGTTTAGCATCAGAATCATGTACACAACGGTTTACCAATTCCTGTTCTACCCCACATAATTCAGGAAATTCAGAGAGTATCGGAGAACCTCCAACAGCTGCTAAAATATCCGAGGCATATCCTAATGCTGGGTTAGCGGAAATACCGGAAAAACCATCAGAACCACCACATTCCAAACCTAATTTAAGTTTAGAGATTGGAGCAGGTTTTCTTTTAATGTTATTGGCCTCCTGAATACCTGCGAATGAATCTTTGATAATAGTATTCAACATGTCATCAACCGTACCCATTTGCTGCTGCTCATAAATAAGAACAGGTTTGTTTAAATTTGGGTCAATTCCTGAAATAGCATTTTTTAATAGCTCTATTTGTAAGTTTTGGCATCCAAGACTCAACACTGTAGCTCCCGCTACATTTGGGTTTTTTACATACCCAGCCAATAATTTGGCCAATGTTTCAGAATCTTGCCGTATACCGCCACAACCACCTTGGTGTGTAATAAATTTAACTTCTATATTGTCAAAAGCATCCTTACTACCAGTAGTTGCTTCTTCGGGGATTTCTGTGCCACCGTGTATCAGGTTGCGTAGCAAGTGTCTTTGTTTATTTACTTTTCCAATAGAAAGTTCTTTTTCAAAAACATCTTTTAAAACTTCTATATTTCTGTTTTCACAGAATACAAGTGGAAAAAACAGCCAGATATTTTGAGTGCCTACTTGGCCGTCCGACCTATGATACCCCATAAAAGTCCGGTCTTTCCATTTGTCTATGTTGGGAGCAGTCCAAGGTGTTGTGCTAGTCTTTTCCTTTACGGGATTACTTTGATGCTTTACATTTTCCGTAGTTAACAAGCCGCCTTTTTTAATTTCGGCAACGGCCTTGCCCACTAAAACACCATACATGATTATTTTATCCTCTTTTGCCAAATCTGATAAGGCTATTTTATGTTTCGCCTTGGTGTCTGATAACATGATGATTTCCTCACCTTCAAATTCCACACGATCGCCTTGAATAAAATCTACTAATGCTATGGCAACATTATCTCCTGGTTGTACGGTAATTAATTTTTGCTGCATGTTCACACTAATTTATATCCTTGGAAAATATTTCAAAACCTTTCTGAATTCCATTTGTCTCTATACACTCTAAAGCTATGCCAATAGCCTTTGGAAGCGCTTTTATTTTGGTTAAATCTTCTCCCCAATATTCGTTATTTTTCAAGACTTTATTCGCCATAACCTCAAAATCATTCGATTTCCAGATTTGTATAAATTCAGCCATTATTTTAGAATCATCTTTTATAGGTAATGATTTTGCTTTCCATTCTCCTTTATAAAAACGAATTAGACAGGCAAAGGCAAAAACCAAACGCACAGGGAGTTCATTTTTATGTTTTATGTATTCCAATAAACTAGGTAATACCCTAACCTTGAACTTAGAAATAGAATTAAGGGCTATACTGCTTAATTGATGTTTAATGAACGGATTTCTGAAACGGTCAAATACATCGTTTGCAAAGGTCTCTAATTCTTTTTGTTCCATATCCAAGGTTGGGATAATTTCATCAAAAACCAGAGATTTAATAAACGGACCGGTGAAGGCTTCATCTACACTCTCCTTTACGGTGTCATTACCATATAGAATGCTAAAGGGAACCATAGAAGTATGTGCTCCATTTAAAATTCGAACTTTTCTAGTTCGGAAAGGTTGCATATCTTCTACAATACGCACATCTAAATCGGTCTTCTCAAAGGGCAATTTCTTTTTAAGCAATGCATTTCCTTCTATAACCCAAAGAAAAAAGGTTTCTGCACTTACAAGTAAATTATCTTTATAATCCAATTGAGCATTATAAGCATCAATCTGGGCTCTAGGATAGCCTGGCACTATACGGTCTACTAAAGTATTATGAAAACTACATGTAGTTGAGAGCCATTTTTTAAAACCTTCCTCTAAAGACCACAGTTTTATATAATCTAGAATGATATTCTTAAGTGTATCCGCATTATAGTTAATAAGTTCACATGGAATAATAGTCAACCCTTTGTCGGTAGCGCCATGAAAATGTTGGTAGCGGGAATATAATAATTGTGTTAGTTTGGCAGGAAATGAACTTGGTGGTTTCATGTCCATGCTATCGGAAGGTACATAAGCTATTCCAGCTTCAGTGGTGTTGGATATTATGAACTGAAGGTCCTTCTCTTTCGCCAAATCTAAAAATTTTTGATGATTGGCATAAGGGTCAATACCGCAAACAATATTGGTTATCAGTTCCTTTTCCTCAACTTCTGAACCGTTTTTGATACCTTTGGTAAACAATGTGTAAAGACCATCTTGATCGTTCAACATAGAAACCATACCTTTATCAATTGGCTGTACTACGGCAATCCCAGCGTTTAAGTCGCAATGTTTGTTTAATTCCTGAAAAGCACTTTCTACAAAAGCACGTAGAAAATTACCTTCCCCAAATTGTATAACTTTAATAGGTAGCTTCTTTTTAAGCCCTAGATTTTCTCTGTTTAATTTCATGATAAGTCTTACTCGATAACCGAGATTTAAATACTTCGACACTTGCGTCGAAATAACATTTGAATTTCCTTTAATGTCTCGTGGGCTTACCCAATGCTAGTATATTGCTCGTTAGAGGTCAAATAGGCTTGGTAACCAAAGGCTAAGTTGAGGTATATACGTAACCAAAAACAAAGCAATAATCATAGCTATAAACAACGGTAAAAGCGGTTTAAATACTTTTTCTATAGTGGTTTTGGCTATACCTACGCCCACAAATAGAACGGAGCCCACCGGTGGTGTACATAAACCTATACATAGGTTAAGCACCATTATGATTCCAAAATGCACTGGATCTAAGCCTAGTTTGGTAACCACAGGTAGAAATATAGGCGTAAAAATTAGTACTGCCGGAGTCATGTCCATGAATATTCCTACAATCAACAACAGTAAGTTGATAATTAGTAAAATGACTATTTTATTGTCGCTCAAACTCAATAGTCCCGTACTAATATCCTGTGGGATATTCTCATAGGACAATGCCCATGACATACACATAGATGCACCTATTAATAACATTACAATGGCAGTTGTGGCCGATGAATCCAATAAAATTTGTGGTAATTTTGGAAGGGTGATTTCCTTATAAATAAAACCGAGTATCAAGCTATATAATACTGCAATTGCAGAAGCCTCCGTGGCTGTGAAAACACCGGTAACAATACCACCAATAACAACTACCAACATAAATAAACTTGGCAAGGCATCTAAGAAAGTTTTAAATACTTCTTTTAAACTACTTCTTTTGCCAATTTTGTATTTTTTCTTTTTGGCCCAGAATGATGCAACGATCATCAGAAATAAACCGGTTAAAATACCTGGAATATAACCCGCCAAAAATAATGCGGCGATGGATGCGCCACCACTCGCAAGAGAGTATACTATCAATACATTACTTGGTGGTATTACCAAACCTGTTGTGGCGGAGGTAATATTTACGGCTGCTCCAAATTCTTTGGAATATCCTTCTTTTTCCATCTCAGGGCCTAATATACTTCCCATTGCGGATGCAGATGCCATTGCAGATCCTGCTATAGCTCCCATTAGCATTGCAGCAATTACATTGATCAAAGCCAACCCTCCAGGTAAAGAACCCACTAAAGTTTTGGCAAAGGCAATTAGCCTATGGGCAATTCCTCCCTTATTCATTAGTTCTCCTGAAAGAACAAAAAAGGGAATGGCCAGGAGCGCAAAACTATCCAGCCCTGTAGCCATACGTTGGGATACTGTGGTAAATGCAGGTAATGCAGGAATGCTGACCATCATGGTTAATAATGATGAAATTGCAATACTCCAAGCAACTGGGGTTCCAATAGCTAATAAACATACAAAGCTTATGACCAATACGAGTATGGGAATATGTTCCATCATGATTTTAGTTTTAAAAGGTCCGAAATTTTATAATACATAATAAGCAGTCCACTTATTGGAATTATTATGTAGACCACCGCAAGTGGTAGTTGTAAAGCTGGGGATTGTTGCCCAAGAACATAGGATATATAGACCAATCTTGAACCCCCTATAACAAATGCAAATAGGACAAAAAGGATTACCAAAATTGTCACAATTATTTTGAGTTTTTTTTGCGTTTTAAGCGATGATCTAGTGGGTAATATATCTATGGCAACATGTAAGTTTCTTCCGGAAACATATGCTGCTCCAAGTACACCGATCCAAATCATTAAATACCGTGCCAATTCATCTGTAAATGAACTGGGGTCACCTGTCACATATCTCGTAAAAACTTGCCAGAGCACATTGATAACCATTACCGACATAATCAGTACTAAGGTTTTGCTTAACACACTGTCTATTTTGGAACGTAATGCCATAGTTTTGGTTTGGTTGTTATTCGGTTTTTTGAATTTTCTGAATCAATGGATAAATGTCAGCATCATCTTTATAACCTTCATATATTTCCTTGACTTTATCGGCAAATTGGCTTTTATCGGGTCTAAAAATCTCAACACCCGCTTTTTCAACTTCACGTAATGCCTCTGCCTCCGCTTCGGCCCAAAGAACACGTTGGTAAGTAACAGATTCTTTAACAGATTCACTTAACCATTTTTGTTCCTGCTCATTTAGTTTATTCCAAGCATAGGTACCAATCAATAGCACATCCGGTAAAACGGTATGCTCATCAAGGGAATAGTATTTACACACTTCATAATGCCTTGATAAATAAAAACTAGGCGGGTTATTCTCGGCACCATCAACAACTCCCTGTTGCAGCGAGGTATATAATTCTCCCCAAGATATTGGAGTAGGGGAGCCACCAAGTGCCTTCACCATATTTACCGCTGTGGCACTTTCCATTACCCTTATCTTTTGACCCTCAAGATCAGCTGGCTCCAAAACAGGTTTGTTCATCGTGTAAAAACTACGACTACCGGCATCGTAGTAGCCTAAGCCCTTTAGCCAATATTGTTCGCCTTCGTTTAATAAAGATTGACCAATGGGGCCATCCAATACCGAAAACGAATGTTCCCGGTCTCTAAACAAAAAAGGCAGCCCTAAAACCTTCATTTTGGGAGCAAAATTTTCCAAAACGCCAACGGAAACTTTGGTCATGTCCATGCTACCTATTTGCAGCAATTCCAAACATTCTCTTTCGGTACCCAATTGTTGACTGGGATAAATTTGTAATTTTAATTTACCGCCAGAGCGCTCAAAAAGATCTTCGCCCATTTTTACCATAGCCTTGTGTACAGAATGGCTTACATCCAAACCATGACCTAAACGCAAGGTCTTGGTATTATTTTCACTGTTACAGCCCAAGAATAATATGGACATTACAAGAACGGCAATTAGGTTGAGACTCTTCATTGACTATTATTTTCTTAAAGATTTAATTAATGACAAAGCATCGGAAACCCTTTGTTTTAAAAGATCATAATCTTGGTTTGCCAGAATGTCCTTGCTTATAAGTTGGGATCCCATCCCTACACAAGTTACACCAGCATCAAACCACCCTTTTAAATTACTTTCTTTTGTTGTAACTCCTCCTGTGGGCATAACACTTGTCCATGGTTGCGGACCTTTAATAGCTTTTACAAACCCAGGGCCATAGGTAGAGCCTGGAAATAATTTAATTATCTCACATCCTAATTCCTCTGCCCTATTAATTTCGGTAAGGGTGCCACAACCGGGAGACCAAAGTACTTTTCTGCGGTTACAGGCAATGGCAATATCTTCCCGTAATGATGGGGTCACTATAAAATTAGCTCCCATTTGCATAAACATACTGGCTGCACCTGCGTCTGTAATGGAGCCTACACCCATAATCATACCTGGTAACTCTTTTATTGCAAATTTGTTTAATTCTAGAAAAACTTCAAATGAGAAATCTCCACGTGCGGTAAACTCCATTAGTCGAGCACCGCCATCATAGCAGGCTTTCATTACTTTTTTTCCAAGTTCAATATTAGGATGGTAAAATAAGGGAACCATTCCCGTTTCCTTCATCACATGAGCAACTTCAATTCTTGAATATTGTGCCATTGTATTTCTAGTTCTTTTGTGTTGCTATAATTATCGGGCCACCCTACCAGATGCATCGCCTCCCATTAGTTTTTCTACTTCAGATACCGTTACCAAGTTAGCATCACCTTTTATGGTATGCTTTAAACAAGATGCCGCAACAGCAAAATCTAATGCGTTTTGATCGTCTTCAGGATATTTTAACAGCCCATATATTAATCCTCCCATGAAAGAATCTCCTCCACCCACACGATCAACTATATCTGTAATTTGATATTGTCTAGTTTCGTACATCTTGTTACCGTCCCAAAGTACGCCAGCCCATGTATTGTGCGAGGCGGAAATGGAGCCTCTTAACGTGGTTATTACTTTTTTCGCCTTTGGAAATTTTGTCATCATCTGTTTACATACAGATAAAAAAGCTTCAGCTTTAACATCGGCGCCATCTTTGTGTACATCCAATCCTTCTGGATGAATTCCAAAATGTTTCTCTGCATCTTCCTCATTGCCTAAGATAATATCACAGTAAGACGTTAATTCTGTCATTATTTTTTCACGGTCGCCGCCGTAAGTCCAAAGTTTGGCGCGGTAATTTAAATCTGTAGAAATGGTAATCCCTTTCTTGTCTGCAGCTTTTACCGCTTCTAGGCACACATCTGCAGCGCCTTGTGAGATGGCAGGAGTAATTCCCGTCCAATGAAACCATTCTACACCTTCAAAAACTGCATCCCAGTTGATCATTCCCGGTTCAATCTCAGCTATTGCGGAGTGTGAACGATCGTAAACTACCTTGGATCCCCGTGAAACTGCCCCCGTTTCCAAAAAGTAAATACCTAAGCGATCACCTCCATAAACAATTTTATCGGTACCTACCCCTCTTTTGCGCATTTCCATTAAGGCACATTCACCTATATCATTTTTTGGCAAACGGGTAACGAAATCTACCGGAACCCCATAATTAGCCAAAGAAACGGCCACGTTGGACTCGCCACCGCCATAGACTACATCAAAATTGTTGGCCTGTGAAAATCTTAAAAATCCCGGGGGTGATAATCTTAACATGATTTCACCAAAAGTGACTACTTTTTTCATTAGTAATAGGTGTATTTTAGTTTAAAAGTTAAAGTATTCTTTTGCGTTATTGTAACAGATGTTTTGAATTATTTCGCCCACCAACTCAAAATCTTGTGGTAGTTCCCCATTCTGCATTTCCATTCCAAATAGGTTACATAGTATCCTCCTAAAATATTCATGTCTTGGGTAAGACAAAAAGCTTCTAGAATCTGTTAGCATACCAATAAAACAACTGATTAATCCCATATTGGACAATGCATTGATTTGTTTGGTCATGCCATCTTTTTGGTCTAAGAACCACCACCCGGATCCGAATTGAATCTTCCCCTTTATCGTTCCATCATTAAAATTACCTATCATAGACGCCAAGACTTCATTATCCCTAGGGTTTAGGTTGTAAAGAATTGTTTTGGTCAAGGTATCCGTAGCATCTAATCTATTTAAAAAATTCGATAAGGTGGTAGCTTGTGGATAATCCCCAATAGAGTCCCAACCTGTATCTGGTCCAAGAAGGCTGTTCATTCTTGCATTATTATTCCTTAAAGCTCCTAAATGAAACTGCTGTACCCAGTTTCTTTTGTGATATTGCTGACATAGGAATAGTAGTATGGCTGTTTGGAACTTTTCATCTTCTTCTAAAGATAAGATATTGTTGGCCCTTCTTTTTTGAAAAATTGTTTCTATTTCCGAATCTAAGAATTCCCTGTAAGGAAGATAACTTAACCCATGATCGGATAATTTACAGCCATGCTTTGCAAAATAGTCAAGCCTAACAGACAGTGCATCACACAAACTCTTATAAGAGTCAATTTTTACACCACTTACTTCTGCTAATGAATCAATATAGTTGTTATACGTGTCTGTGGAAATCAATATTGCCTTATCAGGTCTAAATGCCGTACTTACCGTAACTCCAAAGTCACTATTTGCAATTTGGGCATGGTGGTCCAATGTGTCTATTGGGTCCTCCGTAGTACACACGACTTTAACATTCATGTTTTTAATTAAATTCTGACTGCTGAATTCTGTAGTTTTTAATTTTTCGCTTGCTTGTTCATAAATTGCATCAGCGGTATTGGGATTTAATAATAGGTCAATATCAAAATAACGTAATAATTCCAGGTGTGTCCAATGATACAATGGATTTCTTAACGTGTAGGGCACTGTTTTAGCCCATTGTGTAAATTTTTCACGATCAGTGGCATTACCGGTAATGT